>NZ_JALSLB010000055.1 GCF_026988555.1 Thermococcus sp.
CATCCTCCCCCGGAGAGACACTGGTCACGACGTTTATACCATCAACGACCTTACCGGCCGCAACCGTCGGGATAACGAGCAGGAGGAACAGTGCTGAACCCGCGAGGAGTTTAATCCCTCTTTTCATGACGCCCCCTCCCGTGTCTTAGTATCATTCCAATCACCAATCCAATCCCAACGCCAGCTATCCCGCCGAGCAAAACTTGACCATCCAAGGGGATCTTAGAAGTCTCAGGAACCTCCAAAGCGCCTTGTGTCCTGGTAAGAGTTTGAGGAAGGGGACTTTCAAGGGTTACAGTCGTGCCACTGGAGTTTTCCTCTTTGTTCCTGCAGAATGGGGGTCTGAAGGGTTTGACGTTCGGTGTTAAGATTACCTGGCCTAGTTTCGTTGGGTCGTACCTCAGCAGGGGTATGAAGCCGTGAGGATAGAGGATAACGCCATAAGAGGGCATTTCGGTCCAGTTCGAGTACGTCTCAAC
Source organism: Thermococcus sp. (assembly GCF_026988555.1). Taxonomy (NCBI): domain Archaea; kingdom Methanobacteriati; phylum Methanobacteriota; class Thermococci; order Thermococcales; family Thermococcaceae; genus Thermococcus; species Thermococcus sp. Next base: position 480 of record NZ_JALSLB010000055.1, read on the forward strand.
AGCGGTGTAATTATATCCGGCGGCATAGAACTCCACCGGCTTCAACAGGTAATAACCACTATTTCCCTCAAAGAACCCCTCGTAAGGAACTATAAGAATCGCACTGCGGTTCAGAAAAACTGCCCCAAATACAGAGTGTCTCGTCGTGTTCGGACCGAAGTACTTATTCAACAGCCCCTTGGAGACATTGAACGGAGTCCACCCAAGGGAGCCCTTAGCTTCGGGATCAAAAAGCATATAGCTTCCGTAGTCCTCTATCACTGTAAACGTCGTCCCCTGCAACTCCCAGGGAAACTTCGCCGAGTTTTCCACGGCTGCACTCTCCAGACAGCTCCCGTTGAAGCGATAGATTCCGATTGCATGCCGGGGGTGAAGAGGCAGACTTGTCGCGTTATGGTCAAGGATTATGTACCAAGAGAAATGCCAAGAGCCCTGGTGAATATACCAGGGAAACGTGGACAGCACAGGGGAAGGGGAATCCGGGGTAATCGTCTCCACGAGGTATGCCCCGGAGCCGTTGATGTAGAACAGGTATTCCGTCCAGTTGTTCCACCAGCCCCTGGCCGGAGGGTACCTTATCGGGGGATATGGAATGCCGTAGCGAGGGAGGGTGAAGTTCGGACGTCCAGTTTCCACGCGATAGACCCTGATGGCAAGGAACGCGGAGTCCAAGCCGGTGTTCCAGCCGGAGTTGGTTATTATAATCCCCCCGTAAGCGGCTCCGCTCGCGTAGGGAGTTAAAAAGAGAGAAAGGAGCAACACAAGCACCATAAGATTAAAATATGTAATTCTTACCACGTGCATGGCAGTAATCCTCCATGATTTCCAAATTCATTATGTCAGTTCCGTAGTAATACGCTCTATGCGGGAAGTTCTTGGCATATTGGATGTATTCACAGGCCCGCTCTTTTAATGTCTCTGAATTTTTAACTCCACCGTCGCACTCCATCTCCATATTGTTAAGATTATGCCCATCTCTAAAGGATTTGAAGAGGTAATACCACTCATCAAAATCTGTGGTCTTCCCTTGGTAGTAGTTTGGCTGAGCAAAAACATGCGTGAAGTACCTGCTCGGGGCTTCAATATCCGTGTTCTCCAACGTTACCGCCTCCTATGTAGTGCATGGAGGAGCAGGGCGCCTCCTACAGTGGTGATGAGGAGGAGTGCAAGTGCTTCTTTTGGTGGGATAATAGTATTATCCCCGGTTTGAGTGCTCCCTGGGGAACTGAGATTCTCAGTAGTTGTTTCCCTCCGATGGGGGATGGCGAGTTTCAGTTCTGCGAACTTCCCGCCTTTTAAAGTGTACGATTCACTCTTCGTGAAGAGTATCCATCCACCACAGCAGTAGCTCACACGATAGTTCCTCTCTTTCAGGTTGGCGGGAAGGGGAATTTTTTCTCCAGTAAGCAGGTTCATAACAGTAGTGGAGTTGAAGAGCAGGATGGAGTCATTGGTGTAGAGTATTAGGCTGGAATCATTACGTTCCTCGAAAGCCGAAAAACCTTGGAACTCTTCAACGCCGTAGATGCGAGGGTAACCGCTCGTCGTGAAAGTCCTTAATAGCTCCTTCCTTCCCCCCGTGATGGAGAACAGCTTCATCGTCGTTAATCGCCTCCTCCCTCCAATAGCCATACAGAGAATGAAAGCGCGTCCGCTGAGTGATACTGGAGTGAGCTGACTGCATTCATTGAACATCCCAACCCTTGAAAGCTCGGTCCCGTTGAATGCCAAAACAGTGATGTTGAGTCCGCTGTATCCGGGAAGTGTTACACTCTGGAAGAAGAGGGGAATACCGTTCCAGATCATCGCTCCCGAAGAGGTGATGCCGGGAACCTCCCCGGAGTAAACTTCCCTCACAGTGCCCTTTCCAAGCAGGTAAATCTTCACGTGGCTGACATCTTCGTAATCCCAGCCCCACGTTAGAGAAAGCCATATCTTGTTGCCGTTGTAAGCAATGCCACTGTTGTACACCCGAGGCCTTGTGGCGTTCAGATGGGGAGTTGAGATGTTGAGGAACAGCGTGCTTCCGGTTTCATTGATAAGGGAAATTTTTTCTCCCATCGCAATCCATTCCCTTAGAACCGGTATCCAACTCATGTCTCCAGAGACGTTCAGGGGGATTAATCTGTCGTTCAGGAGAAGATACATCTCCGTAAGGTAGTAGCACTCCCCTGTGGCAGGGTTGTCGTTTGGACTGCCCTTCAGGAACTTCAGGAGGTACTCCTCCCCATTCCACTGGATTCTGAGGTCGTTGCCAGTACATATACTGCCATGCTCAAACGTGATGACGTGCTTAAGCGAACTATTGTAAATGTAAAGCCCAACCCGTCCCACCACACCCTCCTAGAGGAGCCAGTAAACCCCGTTCCAGTGTATCGGGGAGAATTCCTTCCAGCTGAAGTTCAGGGGGCGTGCTCCCGTGAAGCTCCCGTTCTCATAGATCAACTCCATCAGCTGATCGTTGCTCGTGTTCATGACGATGAATGCGGCCCTATCACTGAGGGAGTAAACATTGATAATCTCGAGATTTCCAGCTGATGAGACGGGGGGAAGGAAGAGGAAAGAAAAGAGCAGCAAGAGAGTCATCATCACTCTAATCTTCAAGTTACCGCCTCCTACCAAGCAGGTATCCGATAATGGCCCCGGTTATAAGGCCAAGGACGATGCCAATTAAAGCATTTCCCAGCGCGACCCTTTCCGGTTCACTACTTTGGTTTCCCACAGGAGAAAAAACCGACCTGAAGATCTTCACGTCGCTCGTGGGCTCCAAGGTGGAAGGATTCTTCGATATCTTGAGCAGAGGGGACGTCCGGATCCTATTGGCCGTGAAGTTGTAGAAGGCAACTCCATACTCACTAAATCCAGCCATCGAGTTTAGCGGAATGAGCTCCTCGCCCATAAGGTGAACAGTTCTGTTGGAGGGGACTTTGCCCCCGGTCAGTTCGTCCCATCCCGTCCAGGGCATGAACATCGTCCGGTTCCAGTGATAAACCGCTCCCCAGGAGCCATTACCATAATAAAGAATCCTGAGGTTGTTGTAGTAGAGGTACATCCACCTCGGTTTGTCCTCGGGGAAGCAGTACTCCTCCCCCTTGAACGTTCCCTCCGTGCAGTTGATTAGGTTGGGAACGGCCATCGTGAGCACCGGAGCGCTTAAACCGAGGCTCTCATTCACGATTTCTCCCTGAACAGTCCATGAGTACTGAACACTGTTGGCTCCATAAGCCACGTCCACATAACTGATCGAGAAGTTCGCGAGGTAGTGTTTATCAACCCTTATGCCCCTCACGTAAGGGTAACCGGGCGTGGTGGTGGCATCAGATGGAAGCTTGGAAACCGCCCACACTAAAGAGCCGTTGAAGGCGAGGTAGCCCTTCAGAGAACTCCGGCTGACGTTGTAACCCTTGGACCTCAGGAAGGTCGTGAAAAGGGGATTGAGCTCTCCAAGGTGGAACCTGAAGTACCACGTTCTCTGCTTCTCACTGTGCAGGATTTCTGGAACCCCTTTTTCGTCCCCTTTGTAGAGTAGGTATGCTCCGGAGGAGTTCAAGTAGAAAATGTAGACGGTATCCCACATAACATCGGTGAGATTGTACCTGTTCAGTTCCGAGAAGTTGAACCTGTCGAAGACCGGAACCCATTCGTACATTTTCGCATGAACGACCGCGATGGCATCCCCCGAACCAGGGAGCACTGTCATGTTGAGGGCGAGCATCTCGACCTTGACGTAACTTCCTCCGCCTTCAGCATGAACACTCCCGGAGATGAAGAGAAGAGAAAAGACCACGAGGGCGGCAAGGAACTTAGGCTTTGACATTTTCAATCCCCTTATCCGATGTAATCGGGGCAGTGACTCTTAACTATTATGAGGTTCTTTATGTTCGTTCCATAGTAATACGCTCTATGCGGGAAGTTATTGGCGTACTGCACATAATCGCAGGCCCGGTGTATGAATGTCTCAGGGGGAATGTTATGTTCTTCATCCCCCGTTTGTACTCTCCCATCGCATTCCATCTCCATGAAGAGGTTGTTTAGGTGATTGCTGTCCCTGAAATTCTTAAAACTGCTGAACCATGCGCCCAAATCCGTCGTCTTCCCCTGGTAGTAGTTTGACTGGGCAAAGATATACGTGAAGTACTTTGAAAGGGTTTTTATGTCCGTGTGTTCCCAGCTTATATCCCCATGGGTGCTGGGTATCCAGATAAACTGCTGGCCCCAGTCTATAATCTTGTCGGACAATGTGCTGATATCCTCTTCGTAGACAACTTCTCTGACGACCTGCCAAGCGAACTCCAGATTCCAGTAGAAACCCCTCTGCAGTCCACCGGTGTGCGTGTAAACGCCATCAACCCATCCACGCCAGTAATCGAGACCCCTGACGGCGGGTTTTATTGTGTAATTGGAATTCTCAAAGAGGGCCCACTGCTCCTTACCGTCCCCAACGAGCACAGGAATCTCGACGAGATAGGGAAGTCCCGGGTTCACCTCCTACTCAAGCCACTGCGCAAGGCCCTTGCCGTCGTTGTAGCCGTCATCGTATGAATAGCCACCCATAGGTATCTGCCCGTACTCCCCATCTTTGCCAAGGGCATGGAGAGCTATCATGTAATCAAATCCAAGATCACCCAGATCGGAGATCAGCACATTTGTCTCAAAGGTCGCATAGTTTCCGTTTTGTGGTTTAAAATACCACAGCGCATATGCGGCCATGGTGCCACCTCCAAAGTTTCCACTATTTGCTTTCCACCAAACCTTTATAAGCTTTTCCTTTTATCTTAAGTAAAAGTCCTTCCTTATTTTTTCTAAGTGTAAATTCGTTCTAACTTCAGTTTTCCATTTAGAATAGTTCAAAGGAAGCCCAAGCAAGGGAGTTGCACGAAGATGCAGCGAGTAGGAACAAAAAACCGGGGAAAATCCAAAAGGGGATTCAAGCTTTCAAAGGGAGTAATTAAAAGAAGATTGAATCACTTGCCCCTGCCCTTGTTGGCCCTTATGCTGGGCCTGACCTTTTCAGCTCCTTTGCCCTTGTTCCTCAGGCCGCGACTCTTCCTGCCTGCTGAGGTGAGCCCACGGAAGACGCGACCCTTGTGGGCCTTGCCTGCAATCCAGGCTATCTTTGGGTCGGCCTTGATGACCGGGTGGTGCGGGTCGACCATTATGACCTCGAACCACCTGTACATTCCGTCCTCGCCGACCCAGTAGCTGTTGAGGACCTCAAGGTTCGGGAACTTACGAGCGGCCTTCTCCTCGGCTATCCACTGGAGGCTCTTCTTCGGGCTGTACTTGACCTGACCCATCTTGCTCGGCTTCCTTCCGCCCTTCCACCTGGGCCTCTTCCTTCCGCCCTTCCTGACGCGGACGCGGACGACCACGTAGCCCTGCTTGGCCTGATAGCCGAGGCTCCTGGCCCTGTCAAGCCTGGTCGGTCTCTCGGCGCGGACGACGACCGGCTCCCTCCTCCACTTTATCATCCTGACCTTGAGAAGCTCTCCCACGTAGCTCTTCTTCGGGCTCTTCCAGGCTTCCCTAATGTATTTGTACATGCTCATCTCGTTCACCCCTTCCATGTTTGTGGTTCTCCCTTACGGGAACATCCCGCGGGCTTACCCGCTTAGTCGGTCGAGGTTCGAGGTCGAGTTTTTAAAGTTTTTGAATAATAACCCCAACGATGGCCATGCTAAAGCAGAGGATAAAATTGATGCTTGAGTTCCTGACGGTTTACGCGGGCTGGACAATCTACGGAGTCCTCTATCCCCTAATCGGACATTGGAGCATCAATTACAATGAACTCCTGCTGAAGCTCCCGGGAACCTCTAGGCACTTCGTCCTCACACTCCTCCTGTGGACCAAAGGGCATCACATGGTCTACGTGGTTATGAGAACCGCCTACATAACTGGGTTCACTTGGACGATGGTGCTGACGTTCGGATACGTTCTACTCGCTGGAGACGTTCCACGAGCGAGAAAGCTCGTGCTCGGCTACGCGACCGCATTCACCCTTCTCGCGGTCATCTTTGCGGTGGCCAACGTAAACGCTCCCCATTACGTCTATCCTGGACTTCCCGAGAGGTACGCTCCCAACGGCTGGCAGGCCCGGCCCCAGTTTGTACTCCCATCACCCCACTGCACCATCGCGACGATAAGCTTCCTTGCACTGTGGAGACGCAGGGAATGGCCCGCCAGGGTGCTGGCTTTGTGGATAGCCCTCATTCCCCCTGCGACGGTTCTTCTCGCCGAACACTGGGTATGGGACGCCATCACAGGGATTATTCTGGGGTTCCTGGTGCATCGGTACATCCGGCAAACAGGATAAGGCGCTATGTTTATATCAAATGTATTGAAGTAAATGGCGGTGACTGATGTGCGGATTGAAAAACTGGTCCGGCTTATGAGAGAGAACGAATTTGACGGTGCTTTAATAAGCCCTGGAACAAACCTCTATCACCTGACGGGCCTTCATATCCACGAATCCGGTGAGAGAATCACGCTGCTGGTCGTTAACTCGGATGGGGAGTACCAGCTCCTGGCACCGAGCCTCTACGAGAACACCATCCGGGACTTCCCGGTGACCTTCTGGCGAGATGGGGAGAACCCCTATGAAAAACTGGCATGGATACTCGGAGAGCTCGAACTTTCAAGCGGCAGGATCCTCGTGGAAAATACAATGCGTTCCGACTGGCTGATAAACGTTATAAAACTGGGCAACGGGAACTTCGAGTTCTATCATCTGAACCTCCTGATGAGGATGCTGAGGATGAGAAAAGACCCGGCGGAAATACGTCTCATGGAAAGAGCAGCCAAGGTTGCCGATAGGGTCTTCGAGGAGATACTGAACCTAGAGTTCATTGGAATGCGCGAGAGAGATCTCGCTTTGAAGATTGAACTGCTTATCAGGGAACTCTCAAATGGGTTATCCTTTGAGCCGATAGTGGCGAGCGGAGAGAACGGGGCGAACCCCCATCATCTTCCGGGCAGCAGGAGACTTCGGAAGGGGGATTTTGTCATCATAGACTACGGTGCAAAAGTGGAGGGGTACTGCTCGGATATAACGCGGACGATAGCCCTGGGAAGGCCAAACGAAAAGCTGCTCGAAATATACGAAATTGTCAAGGATGCACAGGAGAGAGCATACAGGGCCGTCCGTGAGGGTGCTCTCGCGAGGGATGTGGACGGGGCCGCGAGGGAGACGATAGAGAAAGCCGGCTACGGCGGGTACTTCACCCACAGGACAGGCCATGGTCTGGGTCTTGACGTCCACGAGGAGCCTTTCATCGGACCGGATGGGGAAGTGACTCTGAGGGAGGGAATGACCTTCACGATAGAACCCGGCGTCTACGTTCCTGGTCTTGGGGGAGTGAGGATAGAGGACGATGTTGTGGTGAAGGAGGGTAGGGGGAAGCGATTGACCAAGGCGGACCGCGAACTCGTGGTGCTCTGAAGACGTTTCTGAACGTTTCTCATCTTCTATCAATACCGTCAGAACCCCTGTTGTCCAAGAACCGGCTTGAAAAAGTATATTAAGCCTTATGGAACGTTCTGGAACGTTCTTTCCACCGCGTTCCTAAAATAGGAGTTGAACACATGTGACGTCGAGGTGATACCCATGAGACGGCTGAGAGCCTGGTTGATCATAGGGCTGCTCGTCGGGGCCCCCATCCCGGCGGGCCTAACAACGGCAGCTGCAAACACCACCACGACGAACACCACCGGTAACGGCAACCTGCCCCCGGAGATCGAGAACACGACCCAGGAACAGATCGTGGCAGGACACATAATAACGGCAATTGAAAAGCTCAGCAACATAACGGGTAGAATACTGAGCAGAGTCACACTACCGGACAACTCCAGTATAATGGAGCAGTACCGGATGGCTGAGGAGTACAAGGATAGGGCCATCAACGCGTACAAAGAGGGTGACTACTGCGAGGCCACCACGGAGGGGATCATAGCCATGCACCACTACAGGGCGGTTCTTCAGAGGATAAAGAGCGGAAGGAACGAGCTTAGGGAGAGGCTTCCCGCAGAGGTTGAGAGGATGAAGGGGTACTTCAGGATGGCGGAGCGCATCATCACGACGGCCGGGAGACAGGGTCTCAATGTGGGCAACGTGACTCAGCTTCTTAACCAGACGGAGAAAGCCTACGGGATGGTCCTAGAGGATGTGAAGGCGGGGAACTTTGACAAGGCGAAGACAGACCTGAAGAGGGCCAGAAGTTTCAAGACCCAGCTAGACACCGACCTCGGCAGGATCAGGAAGGAGCTCGCATATCACAACGCAAAGGGGATAGTGGAGGCATTCCTGGAGAAGGGTGGAAGGGCAATAAACTTCACCCAGCGCGTGATCGAGAGGGTCAACGAAACCGACAGGAACACCACCGAACTTCAGGAACGACTGGAAGCCTTCCAAACCGTTTACGAGCAGGTTAAAGAACTGGCAGACCAGGGAAACTACACCGGAGCCCTTAACACCATGATGCAGAACAGCAAAACTATAAAGGAATTCTACATGGCCCTGGGTTTCCTAAGAAAAAAGGCGGGTGAAGCGGAAGTTCAGGAGAGGATGCGTGACGTTAAGGCGTTCCTCCGTGAAACCAGCAACCATATCGAGAAGGACGCCAGAGCACTCCGCGAACTGCACAGAAAAGGGGTTGACACCAAGAAAGCGGGGCTCCAGCTGAAGGCCGCCGTCCAGGAGTTCAAGCTGGGAATTGAGCTTCTCCGGCACGGAAAGCCTGCCGAGGCAAAGATCCATTTCGCAATAACCCTTGACCTCCTGCATCAGGTGGACGAGTTCATACTTCACCACGGTTAACGTCCCCTTTTATTTTCCGCCTGCGGTGATGAAAATGAAGTGGATACCAATCACCCTGCTACTGTTTGCGGTTCCCCTAGTTAGTGCAACAAACATAACACTAACCCCGTACAGCGACGGATATGTGGTGGTGAACGTTCAGGTACCTGTTCAGGAGTACACAACACAGGTGGTTATCCCACTGCCCGGGAACTACAGTGATCTCCTCGTCACAGATGAGAACGGGAGCCCACTGCAGTACACGACCCGAAACGGACAGCTGATAATCGAAACCGGGAACGTGGGGATAGTAAACGTGACATATTCGACTCCAGAATTCCTCAAAACTGAGGGAGCCGTC
>NZ_JALSLB010000056.1 GCF_026988555.1 Thermococcus sp.
AAGGACTTCAGAAGGGCAGAGCCCAATGAGGTGCTTGAGGTCAGGGTCAACGGGCTTGCCTTTGGTCGATACAGGCTGGGAGAATACAGGGGTGCATACGGGTATGTGGAATCCTACGCCATCTCAAATTCCGGTCTTCTCATAGAGGATGCAGATGGAAAATGGTACTATCTGGCTTTTGACAATATTCATGAAGCTGTGGACGCCATGATGGACGATAACAAAAAGGAGAAGGTTATAGAGGTACGGCGCTTCCATCAGGCTAAATAAATAAAAATCAGTCCCTGCCCTTCGGCAGATGGGGGATTATCCAGCTTATAAAACTGTCCATGCTCCTCGTCTGTATGTAGAGAGTTCCCGTGCCGTGGAATTCCGCCACCAATCCTTCTCCGCTGAAGAGCGTGCTCTTAAGCCCTCCAACACGCCTTACCTTGAAGTCCAGTCCGTCCGTGAAGGCCACCATGTGTCCGGTATCTATGACAAAATGCTCGTTGTGGAGTTCCTTCCTGTATATCGCCCCGAAGCTTGAGAGGAATACCATACCCCTTCCGCTCATCTTAAGGAGGAAAAGGCCTTCCCTTCCGAAGAAGGTTTTTGCCCCTCCCCACTTGGTATCTATGCGTATTCCCTCGCTGCTGGCCAGAAATGCCCCGCTCTGGGCGTAGAGGGTTCCGTCGATTTCCAGCCCCTCTATATCCCCGGGATAGGAGGGTGCAAGCCCCAAAGTCCCAGGCCCGCGGAATGTGTTGATGAAAAAGCTCTCTCCCCCGAGCATTGAACGCTTTAAAGCGCCAAAAACGCCTCCCTTGGCTTTTGTCTCCATCTTTATGGTGGGACTCATGTGCACCATGGCTCCGGCCTCCGCCTGAATGGCCTCCCCCTGGGAGAGCTCCACCTCAAGCAGAGAAAAGCTCGGCCTGTGGTTTATCGTGTATCTCAAAAACATCACCTCACAGAGATTATGCAGGGGTTCCTTATATACCTCCGCATCGTTAATCGTCGAAAAAACCTTTTACTTTCACCGAAAGACTTTTATAATGGCCGGGTTTAGCACTAAAAGAACGTTTAAAGCTCAGCTCTTATGCAGGTGATGGCCATGGGAAAACTGCTGAAACCTATTAAGGATGTCGGTATCGTCGGATACGGTGCCTACGTCCCCATGTACAGGATTAAAAACGAGGAGATAGGAAGGGTCTGGGGTGTTTCGAGCTTTCCTATCAGGGAAAAATCAGTCCCGGGTCTGGATGAGGATGCAATAACGATTGGAATTGAGGCAGCGAGGAATGCCCTTAAAAGGGCGCGGATTGATCCCAGGCTTATAAGGGCACTCTGGTTTGGAACCGAGTCAAAGCCCTACGCCGTCAAGCCTTCTGCAACGGTTATAGCCGAGGCAATCGGTGCAACACCCGATCTGGATGCAGCCGATTTCGAGTTTGCATGCAAAGCGGGAACCGAAGCCCTGCAGGCTGCTATAGGATTCGTGGGTTCTGGAATGGCTGAATATGCCATGGCGATAGGTGCCGACACATCCCAGGGGAGGCCGGGTGACCACCTCGAATTCACCGCCTCGGCCGGTGGAGCGGCCTACCTCCTCGGTCCAAAAGGTTCTGATACCCTCGCGTATTTTGAGGCAAGCTACTCCTACGTAACCGATACCCCCGACTTCTGGAGGAGGCAGCACGAGCACTACCCGAGGCACGGCAACCGCTTCACAGGCGAACCTGCATACTTCCATCAGATAATAAGTGCCGCCAAGACCCTCATGGAAGAGATGGACTACACGCCGGACGACTTCGACTACGCCGTCTTCCACCAGCCCAACGTCAAGTTCCCGCTGACGGCCGCAAAGATACTCGGCATCCCGAAGGAAAAAGTAATTCCAGGACTCCTTACAGGGTTCATTGGCAACACCTACAGCGGCGCAACCCTCGTCGGCGTTTCGGCGGTTCTCGACGTGGCCAAACCCGGTGACAGAATTCTCTGGGTGAGCTTTGGTTCAGGAGCAGGAAGTGACGCCTTCAGTCTCGTCGTGCAGGACGCCATAGAGGAGAAGAGAGACCTAGCACCGAAGACAATGGACTACGTGAACAGAAAGAGGTACATCGATTACGCGCTCTACGCGAAGGCCAGGAGGAAGTACATACTGTAGGGGGTGTTAAGATGACGATTGAAAAGCCCGTGATCATCGGCGTTGGTATGATTCCTGTCGGAGAGCACTGGAAGCTCTCGCTCAGAGACATAGCCGTTGAAGCCCTTCTCAACGCGATGGATGATGCTGGAGTCGAGAGGGTTGACTCGCTCTACGTTGGAAACATGATCTCAGGTTCCTTCATTGAGCAGGAGAACCTCGGCGCCCTTATAGCCGACTGGGCAGGCCTTGGAAACGTTCCAGCCGTTAAGGTTGAGGCCGCATGTGCTTCAGGTGGGGCGGCTGTGCAGGAGGGTGCAAAGGCCGTAATGGCCGGCCTTGAGGACGTTGTTGCGGTTGTGGGTGTTGAGAAGATGACCGACGCCTGGCCGAGCGACGCCACCAGGTATCTGGCCTACGCCGCTGATGCGGACTGGGAGCTATTCCACGGGGCCAGTTTTGTGGCATTAAACGCACTCATAATGAGGCACTACATGAATACATATGGCTACACCGAGGAGGACCTGGCGCTCTTCGCAGTCAACGCCCACGCCAACGGTGCCAAGAACCCCTACGCAATGTTCAAGGGACCCATAAAGGTTGAGACCGTCCTGAAAAGCCCCTACATAGCAGACCCTCTCAAGCTCTTCGATGCATCGCCGGTCTGCGACGGTGCGGCGGCAGTGATAATCACCACACAGGAGAAGGCCAAGGAGCTCGGCGTTCCCAGGGAGAAGTGGGTCGAGGTTGCTGGAATGGGGAGGGCGATTGACACCATAAACCTCGCCAACAGGGAAGACCTTCTCACGCTTAAAGCTGCGAAAATTGCAGCGGATAGGGCATACAGAATGGCCGGCGTTGAGGCTAAGGAGGTCAACTTCTTCGAGGTTCACGACGCCTTTACCGTCATGGCCGCGCTCAGCCTCGAGGCCCTCGGTGTCGCGAAAAAGGGAGAGGGCGCGAAGCTCGCCAGGGAGGGCCAGATAGCGGTCGATGCAAACTACCCGATACAGACTATGGGAGGGCTGAAGAGCAGAGGGCACCCAGTTGGAGCCACCGGCGTTTACCAGACGGTCGAGGCGGTTCTGCAGCTCCGCGGCGAGGCACCTGAGGGGATACAGGTTCCGAACGCCGAGGTAGGTCTGACCCAGAACATAGGCGGTACGGGCTCGAACATAACGGTCAACGTGTTTAGGAGGGTCTGAGATGGGAAAGCCCATGCAGGTTGCAAGGCACTGGAGACACTTCCGCGAGAAGTACGCCCTCATCGGGGGCAAATGTGAGAACGGCCACATATTTTTCCCCTACAGAAGCGTCTGTCCCGTATGCGGAAGCAGGAACGTCAAGGAATATGAACTGAACGGAAAGGGGAAGGTCATAAGCTGGACAATAGTACGGAACCCCCCGAGCGGCTTTGAATACTACCGGCCGTATCCCCTCGCACTAATCCAGCTGGAGGAGGGTCCCGTCGTTCTGGCCCAGCTAACCGACGTTGACCCCGAGGAAATCCATGAGGGTATGGAGGTGGAGATGGTAACAAGAAAACTACGCGAGTTCGACGAGGACGGAATAATACTCTACGGGTACAAGTTCAGGCCCGTTTTGAAGTGAGCTCTTTCCTATTTCTTTCCTACCCTCCGGAAGTCGCCCAAATAGGAAGCGGTGGTAAAGTGGATGTGCGGCTCCTCAAGCCTTTTCGATCTTCATTCGCTCGCCGCTCTCAAACTCCAGCTCCAGGAGGCCCCTTTTCATCCTAACCTTGATACCATCAACGACGGCTTCTATCCCACCATTCTCCGCCCTAACACCAAGCATCCCCGCTATCTCATCCACGCTCTTCAGAGAGCCGTTCATGGTAGTTTCCATGACCTCACCTTCGCTCTCAATGCTAATCCTGAGCTTTCCTTTACCGTCACGTATGAAACTCTCCTCTTTCAATTCCCTTACCTTATCGGGTTGAGGTGGGTGTACACACGGCATCATTTTCACCGATTCAATCTTCACCCGGGGGTTTATCAGGTTTTGCATGAAGGTCCCTGACCATCCTAACCCATATTCCGCTCTGCCCAACCTTCCTAAAGCCGTAGCTTTCGTAGAACTCGATGGCACCCCTGTTTTTCTCACCGACCCACAGCTCAACACGATCCGTGTAACGGGACAGGTAATCCAGACCTTTCCCCATCAGGATGCGTCCGATACCGTGGCCCTGGAATCTTCTGTCGACGACGAACTCATGAATCGCACCAACTATCCTGCCCTCGTACTTGCTGTACCAGTCACGGTCACATACTATAAAGCCCGCGAGTTCTCCGCCCCTTCTGGCCACAAAAAAGCCATCCCTGGCCTTACTCCAGCACCAGCGGAGATAGCGTTTGGCGTAGCCCTCGCCCTCACCACCGTACTCACGGAGTCCCTCGTACCCCCTCATGTAGATCCCGACGAGTTCCTCCAGGGTTTCCGCGTTGAGTCTATCAAGCCTCTCAACTTCTACCGCGCCCATCAGAGATAGTACGGCGACGGGTTTATAAAAGATAGCTCTAAGCCTTAAATGGAGCAAGAAGGTGATTGGGATGGGGAAGGCGAAGCCCAAGTTATGTGAAATCTGCGGTGCACCGATAAGAGGGCCTGGACACAAGATAAGGATCGAGGGGGCCGAACTTCTGGTGTGTGACCGGTGTTACGAGAGATACAGCCATAAGAAGCCCGGGACATTCAGCACCATGCCCACCGGCAGGCGGCCGGTCAGGAGAACTCACATCCCGTCGGGACCGAAGCCCAGGAATACCGGAAGACCCAGAACCGAGCGCCCGCTATACCAAGAGGAGATAGTGGAGGACTTCGCTGACCGGGTCTACCACGCGATTCAGAAAACAGGCAAAAGTTACGAGGAACTCTCCCACGAGATCGGCCTCTCAATGAACGACCTGAGGGCGATCGCTCACGGCTACCGCGAGCCCACCATAAAAGAGGCAAAAAAGCTTGAGAAGTACTTCAAGATAACGCTAATCGAGCGCACGGGCCAGGAGGTTCAGGAAAAAGCCACGGTTCCAAAGGATTATGAACCGACCCTCGGGGACGTAGCAAACATCAGGATCAAGAAGCGGAAGAAGTAACGGACACCGACCAGCGCCCTTCCGAACCACTCACTCGTGTTTTCTTCAGTCCTCATTCTTCGCCCTCTTTGGGGGGTGGAACCCTTTAAGTTTTTCAAAGGTTCTCCAAAGACGCATCAGCTCCTCCCAAGCATCGGTATCTGGGGGAATCACCAGTACATGCGCCGGTGGGTGGATGTCGGTCAGCCGTCCTATGGCCTTCGCGGGGGGAAGGTCCACCTGGGCAACTACGTGCGCGTTGAACCTTCTCCTCGGCTTCTCACCGCTCACGCTCTCAAACGCCCAGTCCGAGAGGGCGGGGGGTATTATCCTTGGATCACCCCGGATCCTCATTCCTCCGTAGCGAACGAGATCGGCCAGTGCGATGCTGGCCTTGTGAAAATCGTCAGTTCTAACCAGGATAAACGTGTTTCTCATCGAACGTCACCGTGGCCCCTTGAATGAAGACCTTTTAAGGGTTCCTCAATGAAAGCCTCGCGTACCTAAACCTTTAAAAACTCATCCGGGCTCATTTATAAAGGGTTTTTAAACCCACCATGTGGAGGTGTAAACCTTGGTTGATATGGGCAATGTAAAGCTCAGAATTGAGAACATAGTCGCTTCTGTTGATCTGTTTACCCAGCTGAACCTTGAGAGGGTCATAGAGATATGCCCCAACTCCAAGTACAATCCGGAGGAGTTCCCCGGAATTATATGCCGCTTCGAGGAGCCAAAGGTCGCCCTTCTGGTGTTCAGCTCCGGAAAGCTCGTTGTCACAGGAGCCAAAAGCGTCGATGACATCGAGAGGACAGTGAACAAGCTGATTCAGATGCTCAAGAAGATAGGGGCGAAGTTCGGTCGGGCACCCCAGATAGACATCCAGAACATGGTCTTCAGCGGCGACATAGGTATGGAATTCAACCTCGATGCGGTCGCTTTGAGCCTGCCCAACTGTGAATACGAGCCGGAGCAGTTCCCCGGCGTCATCTATCGCGTCAAGGAGCCAAGGGCCGTGATACTGCTCTTCTCCTCAGGAAAGATCGTCTGCTCTGGGGCAAAAAGCGAGCACGACGCTTGGGAAGCCGTTAGGAAGCTTATCAGGGAGCTTGAAAAGTACGGCCTCATTGAAGAAGAGGAAGAGTGGTGAAAGGCTTTCTCTTCTTATTCCCTCTTTGTCAGGGTCCCGAACGCTCTGTTTTGCCTTAGTACAATCTCCCGAGAGGCCTAGGAAAGGGCGGTACCCATATTCCTGGCTGTCATTTATTCAGATATTACCGTTAATATGGATATATTTTAATCAATAATCCAAAAATTTCGAATAAATGTTATTTAACCCTAAGTTTTATTGTCTTCAGGTGGAAACCATGGACACCAGAACGTTAAGGATAAAGACTGAGATACTGGGCTACCTCTCGGACACATTTCTGTCAAAGGGCTATCTCTGGATGCTTCCCAAGGTGCTTTCTCCAGTAACCGATCCCCTATGGCCAGACCCAGCGGAGCAAAAAACCGAACTGCTGGAAGTCGAGGTGAGGACGTACGGGATGAGACTGCGGCTGATGCACAGCATGATACTCCACAAACAGACGGCGGTTTCAAGGTTCGGAAGGATATTCGTGCTGTCTCCGAACGTGAGGATAGAGGCCCGGAAACCAGACGGGTGGCACACCTTTGAGTTCACCCAGTTTGACTTCGAAGCCCGCAATCTGAGGATGAAGGACGTAATGGAAACCCTAGAAGAGGTCATTAAGGGAATCGTCAGAAGGTTGTGTGAGGATGCCCTCGTATCCTGCGAGGAGTATGGGAGCATATTAAAAGGAGGCTTCCCAGTTTACAATTATGCCGATTTGGGAGAGGAGGAAGTAAACCGGTTAACACAGGAGAAAGAACGGCCGTTTTTTGTTGTGAACATACCGCGCGAGTTCTACGACTACTACGACGAAGAAACCGGGGAGTGGCATAACTACGATCTCTACGTGCCGGGATACGGCGAGGTGGCAAGTGGAGGTGAGAGGGAGTGGGAATACGAGAAGATAAAGCGGAAGATACTCAAAGGTGGCCTTAAAGTTGAGAACTTCGCTCCCTATCTCAGGATGGTCAAAAACGGCGAGATCATGCCTTCGGCAGGGGCAGGACTTGGAGTGGAACGGCTCGTAACGTTCTTCTCAGGCCTTAGGGATATATCTGAGGCGCAGGTGTTTCCACGGATTCCATACATGAAGGTGGAACTTTGAAGGAGAATTTGGATTCAACGTTCATCCGGTGGTGACGTTTCATCGAGTGAAGACGGGGCATACCGCGGTGCAGGGAAATCCCCCAACCGTAAGTTAGGTTCACTGGAAAGGATAATGGTTTTTAGGGATAAAAATCCGAGATCAACACCAGAGAAGCACTGATGCTTGAAATTAATAAAAATTGCAGGAGGGCATCAAAGCCCCAGAATCTCCTTCGCGGCCTCGATTCCGAGGTCAAAGGCTTTCATGTTCACGTCAACGGCCTTCGGCGGGACGTTGAGCCTTATGACCTCCCTGACATGTTCTGCGTCGAGCGGGAACTCGGGGATCTGGGTGAGTGCCCCTATGAGGACGGTGTTGGTTGTGATGACGTGCCCCGCTTTGATGGCCAGTTCCTCCGCGTTGAAGCCGATCCACTTGGCCCTAAAGTCGTCTTCCACTATCTTCTTTATCTCGTCGAGTTCTGGATAGCGGGCCTTACCCATCGAGACCTGGACGGGGACGATGGACTTGGTGTTGGTAACGATCATCCCCCCCCTTCTGAGGTGGTTGATGTAACGGAGTGCCTCGACCGGCTCAAAGCTGAGGATAACATCACCCCTTCCTTCCGGGACCATCGAACCGTAGACCTCGTCGCCGAAGCGGACGTACGAGACGACGCTTCCAAATCGCTGGCTCATCCCGTGAACCTCACCCATCCTAACCTTGTAGCCTGCATGAAGGGCGGCCCAACCGAGTATATTCGCCGCGGTGAGAACACCCTGACCGCCAACACCCGTAATCACTATGTTGTACTCATTAACGGGCTTCATTCCTCTCCCCCCTCTACTGGCTTGAAGGCACCGAATGGACAGATCTGCGCGCACCCTCCGCAGCCCCAGCACATGCTGGGCTCTATCCTCGCCTGCTTCTCCTCCTCATCCCAGTAGATTGCAGGACAGCCGTAGGCGTTGATACATATCTTACAGCCGGTACAGGCATCCTCATCGACGTAGTATATCGGCCACTTCTCGCCCCTGCGCCTCATCTGACCTATCTTGTAGAGGGCACAGACCTGCCTCGACACGACGACGCTGACTCCTTCGACCTCAAGAGCCTTCTTAACCGTCTCGTAAGTCTTCTTTATGTCGTACGGATCAACCACCGCCACAAAGTCGGCACCCATCGCCTTAGCGACGTCCTCTATCGGAATCCTCTTACCCATGCCGTGGGGCGTCTGGCCGGTGCTCGGGTTAGGCTGATCGCCGGTCATGGCCGTGACCAAGTTGTCGAGAACCACTATGAGCACGTTGGAGCGGTTGTATATCGCGTTCGCCAGGGCGGGAAGACCGGTATGGAAGAACGTTGAGTCCCCAATGGTGGCCACAATGACCTTCTTCTCCTTCTTTCTCTGTTCCTCGCTCACCGACCCGTGCTGGGCCATCTCGAGCCCATGGGCGATGCCGATTGAGCCGCCCATGGCGACGGTCGTGTCAACCGCGTTGAGCGGTGGGAGCAAACCGAGGGTGTAGCAACCTATATCGCTCGGGTAGATTCCCCTCGAGTGGGTGGCCTTCTTTATAGCGTAGAAGCTGTTCCTGTGCGGACAGGCGGGACAGAGGCTCGGCGGCCTCGGCGGGACCACCTCGAGGGCCTTGTTGTACTTGACGTCGAGCTCTTCGTAGTTCAGCGGGGTCTCAAGGTTGAGGAACTTCGCTATGGCGGTAACCGCCCTTCTGGTGGTCATCTCATAAACCCTCGGTACAAGGTCCTTGCCATGTATCGGGATCGTGAGACCCTTATCGTAGGCCCAGGTCTTGACCTGCTCCTCAACCACGGGCTCAAGCTCCTCGACGATGAGAACCTTCTCAAGGCCCTCCATGAACCTCTCAAGCAGGCCGTAGGGAACCGGGAAAGGCGTGCCAAGCTTGAGAACCTTGACATCCTCCACGCCAAGCCAGTGAAGTGCCTCCTTTACATAGGCGTAGGAAAGGCCCGGCGCTATTATGCCAACCTTCGCGTTCTCATTGCCTTCTATCCAGTTGAACGGACAGTCTTCGAGCTCCTTGCGGATCTTCTCGATCTTTTCAAGAATCTGCGGGTGGAAGCGTCTCGCATTTGATGGGACGTCAACGAACCTGTTCGGGTCTTTTTTGAACTTGCCAAACTTCCTCTTGCCGGTCTTTATATCCTCAGGGAGCTCCCCAAGGACGACGTCTCCCCTAGAGTGGGAGCTTCTCGTCGTGGTCCTCAGGATGACGAAGTGCTTGAACTTTTCGCTGAGGTCAAAAGCGTACTTAACCATCTCCTTTGCCTCATGCGGGTCGCTGGGTTCAAGCACGGGGACGTTGGCGAACTTTCCATACATTCTTGTGTCCTGTTCGTTCTGGCTGCTCCACATGCTCGGGTCATCCGCCACCATTATGACAAAACCGCCCTCAACACCCATTCCAACGGAGCTCATGAATGTGTCGGCGGCAACGTTGAGCCCCACGTGCTTCATCGCCGTCATTGCCCTTAAACCGCTCCAAGCCGCTGCGAGAGCGGTCTCGAAGGCGACCTTCTCGTTGGTGGAGTACTCCATGTAAACGCCGGCCTTCTTGGCAACTATCGCCATCGTATCCGTAAGCTCAGAACTGGGGGTTCCTGGATAGGCCGCATAAACAGCGACGTTCGCCTCAAGCGCACCTCTGGCTATAGCTTGGTTGCCGAGAAGGGGAACCTTCTCCCCCGGCTTGTCCCACAAAACCATATCGGTAACTTTTGCCATCCAAAATCACCTCACTCCTCCTTCAAAACTCCCCTTGCCTTTGCAGACTCCACCAGGGCGTGAGCCCCAGCCGCAACGTCCTCAGGCCTTTCGTAGCTCGGAATTCCGTTCGCCTCGAGGACTTCCTTAGCCTTCTCACTCACGTAGCCTGCCATGAAGAGGCCGAGGACGGGCTTGCCGTTGTTGACCTCCTTAACGGCCTTGATAACGCCCTCAGCGTGCTCGGTCGGGGTCATTCCCGCGAAGGTTGGGACGACGCAGATGCTTATGAGCATGTCAACGTTCGGATCCTCAAGGAGAAGCTTTGCGGTTCTGTAGTAGTCCTCGCCCCTGGCACTCGCGATCATGTCGACCGGGTTCTTGACTGCTGCCATCGGCGGAAGGAACGAGCGAAGCTCCTCAATCGTCCCCGGTTTGAGGTCCGCCAGGTTGAGGCCGAGCCGGTCTATCGCGTCGGCTGTGAGGACGCCGGGGCCACCCGCATTGGTCATTATGGCAACGCGCTTGCCCTTCGGAAGCGGCTGGGTGAAGGCCCTCGCCATGCTGAGCATGTCGTCTATGGTCTCCGCGACTATGACACCGCTCTGCTTGAAGGCGGCTTCGTAGATGCGCCAGCTTCCAGCGAGGGAACCGGTGTGACTCGAAGCGGCCCTCGCACCGCTTTCGCTCTTTC
This sequence comes from Thermococcus sp., assembly GCF_026988555.1. Lineage (NCBI taxonomy): Archaea > Methanobacteriati > Methanobacteriota > Thermococci > Thermococcales > Thermococcaceae > Thermococcus > Thermococcus sp. The sequence goes on from NZ_JALSLB010000056.1 coordinate 10,877, forward strand.
CTGCTTTGAGAACTATTACAGGCTTTTTCCGGGTAACGCGCTTGGCGACCTCCATGAAGCGTCTCCCGTCCTTGAGACCCTCTATGTAGAGGGCTATGGCCTTGTCCTCCCCGGTGTCCGCCAGATACTCCATGAACTCGGAGAAGTCCACGTCCGCCATGTTGCCTATGCTGACGAACTTGGAGAAGCCTATCCCCTCCTTGACGGTCTTGTAGATTATCCCAGCTCCTAGAGCCCCGCTCTGACTGATGAAGGCTATGTTACCCTTTTTAGCATCCATGACGAAGGTCGCGTTCATGTCGTCCTGGGTGTTCATTATACCAACGCAGTTCGGGCCTACGAGCCTCATGCCATACTTCCTTGCTATCTCAACGAGCTGGCGCTCCTCCTTCTTTCCCTCAGGTCCAACCTCACCAAAGCCCGCGGTAATGAGGATTATCCCCTTAACCCCCTTCTCACCGCAGTCGATTACCGTCTGCCTGACGAAGCGCTTCGGAACGACGATGACCGCGAGGTCAACCTCGTCGGGGATATCCTTCACGTTTCTGTAAGCCCTGACTCCCTGGACCTCTTCATCCTTGACATTAACTGGATAGACCTTGCCAGCCTTGTATTTTTTGAGGTTTTTGAAGACTTCATAGCCGAGCTTGAGGGGGTCGTTTGATGCCCCTATAACAGCTACAGCCCTCGGCTTGAAGAAGTAGTCAAACGTCATCTGTCACTCACCGTTAAAACCTCGATTGAATCGTATATAAGCTTTCCCAAAACGGACAGTGAGGCAGATATGGACGTTAACAGCCTATATAATGCTTTAATGGGCATAACAGAACATTAAACGGCGGGGTTCATATCATTAACCCGAATGAGAGGGCGCCGTTAAAGACCCCCTGTCGAAAACTTTATAGCAACCGCCGGTTAGTATAACTCCGGAGGTGGTCTGAGTGGTGCAGATTCGGTTTTTGGGACACGCCGCGTTTGAGGTAGCCGGCAGCAAGAGAATTCTGATAGATCCATTTCTTACGGGGAATCCACAGGCGGCAGCGAAGCCAGAAGAGCTCAATGCAGACCTGATCCTCGTCACACACGCCCATGGTGACCACATCGGTGACGCTGTGGAGATAGCCAAGAGAACCGGAGCCAAGATAGTCGCGATGTTCGACGTGGCCAACTACCTAGTCGAGAACAACGATGGGATAACCACGATAGGAATGAATTATGGCCCGACCGAGATCGATGGTGTAGGGATCGTGCAGGTTCCCGCCTGGCACTCCAGCAGCGATGGAAAGTACAGCATAGGCAACGCCTCAGGATACATCGTAAAACTCGACGGAAAGACGATATATCACGCCGGGGACACCTTCGTCTTCTCCGACATGGCCCTGTTCAGTGAGCTTTACGGGCCGATTGACGTTGCCCTCCTCCCAATAGGCGGCCACTTCACGATGGGGCCGAGGGAGGCCGCTAAGGCCGTTGAGCTGCTGAAGCCAGGAAAGGTCGTTCCGATGCACTACAACACCTGGCCCCCGATTTCCGCCGACCCGGAGGAGTTCCAGGGGCTCGTCGGGGACGGAGCGGAGGTCTATATACTCAAACCCGGTGAGGTCCTGGAGCTTTGAAAAAGCTTTTTAAGCTTCCTCCCCCACCCTTTTTAGGTGATAAAATGGTTAGACGGGCCCTTGCACTGGTATTCATCCTCGTAATTGCATCGTCGTTTGTTATACCCCTAATAGGGGCCCAATCCGAAAACCCCAAATACGACCTTATCATCGTCAGGAATGATGATCCGATAGATTACATAGTTGCCTTACCCTATTCAAAGATGCTGGGCATTCCAATCCTGCCCGTTAATCCCAAAGAACTGGACACCACGATGCAGGCCCAGCTCCAGTCATACGCCCAGTTCGGATGGAGTCACGTTCTGATAATCGGTGACTCAAAGGCCGTGAGCGACACCGTACAGGACCAGCTCATGAGCCTGGGCTTTATCCCCGAGAGAATTGGGGGTGTGGTGAGAACCGCAACGGCGGCGAAACTGGCGGAGTACTTCTACCCCAACGGAAAGGACACCGTGGTAATAGCAAGCTCCAGCGACTACGGTTCGGCCCTAGCGGCGGCGCGCTTCGCCATGAACTACGATTACCCTCTCCTCCTCAATCCCGAGACCAATCTCTCGGTGTACACCGAGGAGGCACTCAAGAAGCTCAAACCAAGTTTGGTGATACTCGTCGGTGCCGGCCTCCCCGCGAACCTAGAGCAGACCCTGAACTCACTGGGGTACCACACCTACTGGTACAAGAAGAACGTCGAGATAACAATAAAACCACCGGCGAAGGGGAAAGAGACCGACTGGACAAAGGTCATCATAGCCGTGGCCCTCTCCCTTGCAGTGGCGGTTCCAGGATCCCTCTACTACGCCAGGAAGAAGTGGGCCGAGAACAGGGTTCCCATTGAGGTGCTCACCGAGAAGGAGCGCATAGTTGTCAAGGCCATAGTGCAGAGGGGCGGTGAAGTCAAACAGGAGGATCTCCCTGAACTTACGGGCTATTCAAGACCCACAATAAGCAGGATAATCCAGGAACTTGAAAAGAAGCAGTTGGTTACCAGGGAGAAGATAGGGAAGACTTTCATGGTAAAACTCACAAAAGACATAATCATGCGGGATTGACCCCAAGACAACGGCTTTCAAAAGGTAGAGATAAATCAGAGCCAGATCCTGTTTCCCTTGACCTTTATGTATCCTAATGTCTGAAGTTCCTTGAGGAAGTCCTCGATGGAGTCCTCGTCGAAGTACACGTTGATCCTCTCGTTCTTCCCATCCACCACTATCGGCTCCCGCTCCATAAGGGCTTCCAGGAGCTCGTTCTTTTTCCTGTGCTCCCAGGCCATCTCAAGTATGGTGTCCGCCAGAACCGAGCGGGCTATCCCCTCAAACATGGCATCAACGATGCTCTCCTCGGTTGCGCGGTCCTCGGCTATCCGAAGGGCACTCTCGATGAGTTCCCTATCGACCTCCATGACTTCGACGTAGTAGTGTTTCGCAAGGGTAAACTCCGTTATCATGCCTACGTTGAAGCGTTCCTCCACGGCCTCAAGGTACCCCTCCATCTCCTCTATCGGGAAACGGAGCTCCAACCTCAAGGAATCCAGAGAAGGCACCTCCCGGAGAATCAGCTTCCCATCGTTCTCCACGACCGCCCCGGACTCGAGAAGTGCCATCATGAGCATGAACTTTCCGTGCTCCGACTCGTCAAAAAGTTCCTCAACACGTTTCTCCGCACTAGGTTTCCAGTAGGAGAGGAGGTCATCGAAAGCGGCTTTGAGCTCCTCCAGGCTCTCAGCTACGGGTTCAATTCCCTCTGCCCGTTCAAGGAGCTCGGCGTACGTACCGCTGATGATGGTGTAATGCGCAACATCCGGTCGAACTTCCTCCTTAGTCCTGTTCATGACCCCCGCCCTACTGAGCTCCCGGGAGAGGGTGTTCATATCCTCCTTGCTCAGAACTTCGAACCTCAACGTTCTCACCAGGGAGATAAACGGGTGAGGGGTTATAACCTTATTCACGTTTTCCATCGGTCTCGGCGGGGGGCAGAAGGGTACGGAGGAGCATTCTGAGGGGTTTGTTGGTCAGGGAAGTGAGGGTCTCCTCAACATCCTCCTTGAGGCCCTCATCATAGGTTGTGTACAGGTAGAGGGCGTAGGCCATCATCTTTGGGTCCCCTTCGTGTGTCCGTTCCAGTGCACGGGCGAGTAGGGGATCGTTTAAGAGCTTTTCCGCGAGTGCCCTCATCCCATCAACATCCCCCTCCTCAACGGCCCCCCGAAGTGGGGTGTAGAACCCGGAGATGACGAGTTTGGCGGCCCGTTCAAGCTCCTCAAGCTCCTCAATGGGCGTTCCCAGGTGCTCCTTTTTGTTTAGAACGAGATAAACCAGGGGGGCCACCGCAATCACGAGGGCTATGATGAGGTAAGGGAGCAGTGGAAGGTTAAACGTTTCAGGTAGATTCCTCTTCATGCGTATGAGTACTAGGACCCCCGCCATCAACCAGAGGCCCAGCAGGATGAGGTAGTAAACTCCGTAGTCCTTCCTACCCCGCAGAAGGCGATACTTTGATGGAGCGCCTATACCCTCTAGGTATTTGAGCCGCTCCTCGGCTATCTCAATCTGGGCGCTCAGACGTTTTATCCTGCCGTCGATCTCGGCGAGCACGTTCTCCGTTTTCACATCACCCACTAACTCCTCTGCCGCGTTATCCTTCATAAGGTTTCCCACCCGATGTCCCGACGGTGAGGATACCGCTATCTCTCCCTCCCCACCAGCCGGTAGAAGGCAACCGCGCCCAAGAGTGCGTACGCGTACTGGCCGATGAACTTGTAGGTTATTGCGGTTAACGCCGCCAGTCCGGAGTGTCCTATGCCGAACATGAGACCCACCTCGTTCGCGCCCATTCCCCCAGGGGTTCCAAGGAGGCCTCCAAGAACCTCCGAGTAGATGATGGCCATAACGGCACTGCGGAAGGAGAAGTCTGCACCAAAAGACAGGCCAACCAGGAGGAGGGAAAGGGCATTAAACACCACGAGGAGGGAGGCGACGAAGAAAGCGGCGGCCAGGTTGACGGCCCTCGATTTAACGGCGCTCCATCCTTGGTAGAAGGACCGAAGGCTTTTCTTGATGCCCTCCCATTTAAGCCGGTTTATTGGGTAGGAAACCAGACGATAGTAAAAACCGTCGAAAACTACCGCCCCGAGGAGGAGAAGCACGAAAGGGAGTGCACTCATATCGGAGTTCAACCCCATTATCATCATGCCGCCGACCGTCAACTCAAGGGTTATCGCTAGTGCCGTAGCCCCAAGGACCTTGAAGTAGTCAGTGCCAAGGAACTTGGCCTTGATGATGTTCCCGATGGCGGCGTTAAGTGAAAAAGCCAGGTACGTCCCAGCTAGATTGACCTTCAGGACCTCAGCGTAGGTGGTTCTGGCGACCCCCCTGACGAGAACGTACCAAAGAAGCGTGTAGAGCAGGTACGAGACCACCCCCGCCAGCACCGCCAGGAGGAAGAGTAAGGGGTTGAGGTGCCGTATACTGGCCTGGACGTTGGAGGCCTCGCTCTTTATCTTGTAGAGGAGGTAAAAAAAGAGTACCGCTGTTATAACCAGTGTGGCTGCCTGCTTCCTGCGCATTTGGCTCACGTTCGCTCGTTCTCAAGCAGCCGTCTCACATAGCGTGGCATCTGGAATAGAGTCCCGTGTCTCTCCGGGTCGTAGTAGTAAAGGTCAAGCTTTCCTGCCCTCCCCAGGTCAACCTTGTTGAAGTCAAGGTAGCCCCTTATCCCGACGAGAAAACCCCAGGGTGAGGCGTAGCCGATTACCGGGAAGCTGAAGTAGTGGACGTGATCGAAGACCTTCTTCATCGCCATGTAAGCGTCGAGGAGCTCGTTCGTGAAAAGGTAGACGCTACCGGCCTGCGTGATGTACAGGCCGTTGTCGTTTAAGCGGGTGTACGCGCTCTCAAAGAATCCCTCAGAAAAGAGGAGCTTGGCCGGTCCAACAGGGTCTGTTGAATCCACTATTATGACGTCGAATCTCTCCCCCGTGTTCCGGAGGTACTCAACACCGTCCCCCACTATCACCTCAGCCCGGGGATCATCAAAAACGCCCTTGGCAACGTCCATATAGAGCTTTGAGACCTCTATAACCGTCTCATCAATCTCAACCATGACAACTCTTTCAACGTCTTCGTGCTTTAGAACCTCCCGAAGGGCCCCCCCATCGCCACCGCCGATTATCAAGACCTTTCTGGGACGTGGATGGGCCAGCATAACCGGATGAACGAGAACCTCATGATAACTCTCCTCCCCCACCTCGAGGAGCTGAACCGTCCCATCAAGGACCAGCAGTTTACCGAAGCCCTCGGTCTCGTAAAGCTCCAGCCTCTGGTATTTAGTCTGGGTTTCAAGGAGCCTCTCTTTGACTTTGAAACCCACCCCATATCCCCGCGGATACCACTCAATGAAGGCGTTATCCTCCCTGTTGAATCCCATGTTTCTCACCTAAATCCAGAGACGGGATTGGGGTTTTAAAGTTGATGCCCCCCGGTCCCCGTGCTCAGTTATCCATGTACAATAGTAGCATAAGTTCACACAGACAGCAACGGACATTGATGTACTATAATTTTTGCAACTGCATGGTAAGGATTATAAGACGAAAACACGAAATGTGTCCACAGGTGCGGTAAATGTCCACGGGCCATTCAAACATCAGAAAGGAGCTCTTCCGCAGGATAAAACGCGTGGCGAAAGAGGCTGAGGACGGGATGAGGTACGGGGTACCGCACTTGGTGGGGGAGGTCAGTCTGGAGGGAAACGACCCCAAAGTGGAGGTTGTCGTTGCGGTATTTGAGGACACCAGACACCGTTTCATGATAGTCGAGGGTGGGAGCGTTAAGTTTCTGTTTCCCGTGGACAGTGAGAGCCCCCGCAGGACATTTATGGAACTGTGGATGTTCCTAAACGGGAAGTCCGAAGATAGTCGCATCAGACCTGGAAACACCATAAAAGGCCCCCTTTACGAGGTGCTCCGGAAGAAGAGGTTTGAAATCGTGTGGATGAGCTCCCAGGGGAGTGAGAGCACCGGATACGCCCAGATCGTTGCGATCAGGGACGGCGTGCGGTACAACATGCTGTTCGAGGTTCTGGGGGACAACCTCTTCAGAGTAGTTGACGTGAAGGAGACATAAAGAACAGCGAAGAGAGATTCTCAAACAAAAAGGGACAGTTCAATACGGAAACATAACGACGACCGCCAGTGCCGCCACTGGTTTGTCCCTTACGGTGGCCTCGGCAGAAGCCACGCGGAACTCTTTGAGGTTCCAGCCGCGGACTGCGAATCCCTCCTCGACCATTTTTCTGACCATTTCCTCGGCCTCTTCTTTAGTGCAGTAACCGGAGTACTCGTAGATAAGACCCCCCTGGTTACCCTCACTTATACCGACCCCAAGGGCCGCACTGATGGTCATTCCGGGCTCATCACTCTCCACATGGGCATAGACGGTGGGAAGGAGCATTCCTATGGGAACGTCGTGGACGCCCTCCATCCACTCAATGTGTGCGGGGATGACGCTGCTCAGCTTGACCAGATTAACGTTACCTATACCCAACTTCAGCAGGGCGTTGTCAAAGGCGTTGAGCTTGGTACCGCCTTCGGCAGCGGCCGCGCCTATAAACGCCTTCTTGGGAGTTGTCCAGCTCATCTCAACTTCCTCCGTCCAGTTCTCTCCAGTCTTTCATTTAATGACTTAAACCCGAACTCGCTCACTCGCTAATCAAGCACTGGCTTAAAAACGTTTCGTTACAGCGTGCACTGCGGGAATGGCAAAGCCAAGGAGGGTAAGAGCGGTGGATAAGCCTCCACGCACCCCTCAGGGAGCTTCTCGGGCCTTACTGTTGTACACCTCCACAGCCCTTCCTATTGTGGCCGACACGAATATCCCGAGGATGCTCACGAGGGAGGCGAGGGCGTACATGTGTTCACTCAAAACCCCGTACGAGTATCCGATCTCCCCAACGAGAAGACCGAGAACTCCAAAACTCGAAATCCCGGCAGCCCTTGACAGGGACGTCTTCAGACTTTCCTCCCACACCAGCGCCGTCGTCAGCACTATCCTGACCAAGTATATAACAACGAAGAAGTACACGACGACAAGGGAGAGCTCGGTATCGAAGTTTATTCCCCTCCAAGCGAAGAATATGGGGGCGAAGATGCCGTAGGTCACGCCAGAGATTATGGTGTGAACCCGCTCGTACTGTTTGGTGCCCATGAGGTCGCTGTGAAGGAGTAGACCAACTAAAAAAGCCCCAATGCTGAAGTGGAGGCCTATCTGCTCGCTGACCAGGGCAAGGGACGTCGCCAGTATCATAACCATCCCAAAGACGGCCTCATCACTTTTGAGCCTGCGAAGTTTGGTCACGAGCCACAGCTTGTGCTTTATGCCGATGACGTAATTGATGCCAAGTATAACAGTCAGGAAAACCGCGTCCTTGACGAGTTCGAGGAATATCCCGAAGTAGCTGAGGTGATGCAGTTCGAAATTTATGAGAAGGTACAGAATGACCAAGGTTCCGACCTCGCTTATAACGGCATAAGAGAGGGCTATGTGCAGAAAATCCTTCCCAAAGAAACGTGTCATCCTCAGAACCACGGGTGCGGACGCGACTGAGAGTATGGAGGCGACTATCACGTTGTCGGCTCCCACCCGGTAAGAGGTAAAAGGAACCGTGAGGAGGAACATGACGGTGAGGGTGATGAGATATATCGGGAAGCTCTTCCTGCCGCCCAGACGGACCTCCTCCGGCGTAAGCTCAAGGCCAGCGTATAGCATGAGAAAGAATATACCAAGCTCGGCCAGGAGACCCAGTTCCTCCCTTGGAAGGTTGTGGATGATGGCCCCCAAAAGCAGTCCGGCAGAGATCTCACCGAGAAAGCCGGGATAGCCGAACCGCTCAAAGATCTCAGCGAAAATCCGTGCGGTGGCTATGATAATGAAGACGTAACCGATAACGTCGAACGCCAACAGGCACCCCCATAACTTCTGCGGGGTATCCCTTAAATATCTTTGGCGGTTCTAACTCCCTAAGCCAAGAGGATACCCGCGTTTATCAGGAAATGTACAAGGGACAAATACGGAACAGATGGGTGACGGTCGTACAGATAGAGGCTGAGGAGCTGATAGAGGAAGAGGTACACCGAGTAAATAGGGATAATCTTCAGATACGTGAAGAAGATGTTCAGGTTCAAGAGATGGGTAAACAGGAAGAGCATGCCGACGACCAGCCTCGTCTGGAGGGACGTTCCAGCCCCCCTATAGATTATTCCCTTCATCATGACCTCCTCCGCAACGCTGAAAAGTAAGAGCAGCAACAGGCCCACCGCGGTTTTGCTGAAGGGAATGATCTCACCCAGCCCCCTCCCGAACAGGATGAACGCGGGAACAAGCAGCAGGGAGAATACCACAGTGCCCCTGTCTGGCAGAGAATGAACCAGTTCATCCCTGAAATTGAGGATGAAATAGAGCAGGACCAGGAGAAGGACCGAGAGAAGTTCGTACCGTCCAAGGAAGAGGATCGTTGACAGATAAAAGACCAGAGCGCCCTTAAGGAATATTCCAGAGGTCCCAGACCTCACGGCCACGAAGTACAGCGCCATTAAGATGAAAAAAGATGTGGAGTAGATAGAAGGAACCAGAACCAGAAATACCAGAGCCACGTAGAGGAGCACAACCTGAGTAAGCATTCCCGGGGCCGAAACAAGTGCCTGCCTCATCCAATCCCAGGATATCACGGCGATGGAGATGACAAAGAAAGCCAGCAGAACAACCAAGAACACGAGGTAGGGCGAGGTACGGTACCACATGATGATGCTCTCGGTGAGGGAGTAGATATAGACGAGCACGTACGGTGCTATAAACGAGAGTGAGGCCAGAGGGAGGACCGAGGAAAGCACCTCCGGCCAGTTCTTCTCGTAGAGGGGGATAATGGCGAAGAGAGACAAGGACGCCACGAGCGCGAAGATGGACAGGCGTACGTCGTAATTAGGAACCCACGGCATCATAACAACGCCATAGCCATTGTAGCTCACCAGAGGGCTCAGGAGAACGGAGGGAAAGATGAAGAAGGTTACCATGACCGGTATCTCAACGACTGTGAGCTTTACAACATCGAGTTTTTCATGTAGCGCCCTAAGAAGGAAGGGATAGAGAATGGAATAAACGTACGCTCCAAGGGAAATGTAGGTGGCGGCCGGCACATGAACTCTGGAAACGGTGAGTCCCAGCTGGGCGAGGTAACCTGAGGGGTCCCAGAGCCCGGTTGTAGCAGGGACCACGTATAGATTAAAATCGGAGAGAATATAGAACAGGAGAACTGCATAAAAATAAAAAGCCAGCTTGTTAACCTTACCTGCGGGTTTTATCAGGAGTTCCTCGGCAATGAAGGTATCAAACTCAAGAACCATCTGAAAGAGCTCCCGGAGGTTTAGGCCCTCCCTCGAAGTACTCTTGACCACAGAATACACGAGGTAGAGGGTGGCTGCGAGCGCCACAAACTTGTCCATCAGGAGAGAATAAAGCTGACTGACCGGATAAACTATCCCAATGGCCAGCAGGAGGAGCATAACCATCTTTCTAACGCTCTTCTCGAAAAGGTAGGCAACAACGGGGAGGACCAGGAACATCAACAGGATCGGCAGCATGTTGAGAACTCCCCTGTACTCTACAAGAACCCTATTCGGAAGAATGAACTTCAGCATTATGTTAACGTTCGAAAGGAAGAATATAGAAATGAGGGTGTACACGGTAACGGGACGAAGTCCAAACTCAATTTCAAGGAATTCTTGGAATATGAAGAACGCTAAAAACATCGTGGCGAATATAGCCAGATCGTTGAGAAACGGGGGGAGGCTAACCTGCACGTTAGCGGCATCCAGAGAATCCAGAACGAAATCGTAAACCTGAAGCAGGAGAAGAATGAACACGAAGAGCGAAGCTATCCTCTCCCTAAGCTTCATTTTAACTCCCTCAATCTGTGATTGGAGAGCGGGATTGGCAAATGGAGCTTAACCCCATGTTCACCCACCCAGTGTTAAAGTAGGACGGCCGTTATCTCCACGTGCCTGTCCAAGTCTCCAAATCTTTGAAACTTATAATACTTAAGGGTTGCGTATTCCAGTAAAGATTGCAGGGGCGGACGTAACTTAGAGTAGGTTTTTATCCATGAACCTGAAAGTCCATACATGAAACACTACGAGATTGTAAGGATCAAGGAGGATGGAAAGGTGGAGCTTCCCTTTGAGTACGCCCACGAGCTGGGGCTGGTGGAGGGGGGGTACTTCCTCGTCGAGATAGACCCAGGGCTTAAGGAGGCCCACCTTGAGAGGATAGCCCTCCCCGGGAAGAAGCTCCTCGAAGTTGAACTGGTTGTGGAGGACAGGCCTGGTGTCTTGGCAAAGGTGAGCGGCCTCTTCGGGAGACATGGGGCAAACATCCTCTTCAGTGAGAGTGAGGAGCTTAAAGAACTGGACCTGGCGGCTATCGTTGCCGTCCTTGACGTTAGCAAGAGCAGGATTCCTCTGGAAGAGCTTGAGAGGGAGCTCCTCAATGAGGAGGGGGTAAGGGAGGTCAGCCTAAAGAACGTGGAGTAGGAACAGTAGAAAGAGTGCGTACAGGGCCGCGTTTATGCTCACATCCCTCCCCACAGGGAGGTCAAACCCAATCCCGCGGCCAGTGAGTCCGGAGAGCCTCAGCAGGGCAAAGGTTAAGATGCCTGCACCCACTATAACCACATCAAGGGGCTGGAGAGCCCTGTAAAGATACAGTCCAAAAACCACCACCAAAAGTGGGGGAACTATTGAAAGGAATCGGTAAACCCCTGCAACACCCACCCCAACACCGCGCGATAACCAGTAGTTGAGCTTTGCGAAGGCGGCCAAGGTCCCAACACCCGCGAGGTAAAAGAGCCACCGACCCCACGTCAGACCGCGAAGAAGCTCCGCTTTTCCCAGGGCACTTACGAATGGGGAAACACCGCCGATGGCCAAACTGAGGGCGATAACTGAGACGGCGATCAGGGTATCTCCCCTGTACGAGAGGGCATCAAGACGCCGGCTCCCCCTGGCATCTGAGAGGGAACCAACTGAGAGGAAGAGGCCCCCTTTGATTATCGCGTGTGCGAAGGAGTAGTACACAGCCCCCAGCAGGTTTCCCGTTCCGAGTCCAATAAGGGCGTACCCCATCTGGGAGACTGTCGAGTAGGCGAGCAACCTCTTCGCGTCCCTCTGAAGAAGGGCCATACCCGCCCCGACAAACATTGACACGAAGGCAATGGAAGTGAGTGCGGTCTTAAAGTGGATGCTCAATGGGAGGTATTTGGAAAGGAGCAGCATACCGTACAGGGGCACGTTTACGGTTATCCCCGAGAGAATCACAACCGGTGTTGGGGCCACAGAATTTGCATCGGGGAGCCAGGAGTGAAGAGGAAACACACCCGCCTTAAGAAGCAGGGAGGTAAAGGCTATCGCGATCGCAGCGACTACCTCTTTTGATTGCGTTACGGCCCGGGACATAAGGTAAAGGTTGAGGTATCCTGTCTTGAGGTACAGCAACCCGACTGCAAACACAAAGAAGTAAGATGAGATCATGGACAGCATGAGGTACTTGTACGCGGCCCGCTTAGCCTCGCTGTCCCTTGGAAACGCCACGAGGGAGAAGGTGGACACCGACACGACCTCCATGTAGATGTAGTAGTTGAAGAGATCGCGGGATATAAAGGCACCCAGGAGTCCCGTATGAATCAGGAGAAGCAGGACGAATGGTTTAACCTTTCCTCTGAAGTAAACCACGGAGTAAAGCGCAGCGATGGAAAAGAGCAGCAGTTCCGCCAGGATAAACCACCTGCTGTACGGGCCTACGGCAACCTCAATACCCCCCGTCCGCGTCCAGCCGCCGACGACCTCGCTTCCCTCACCCCCGAAGAGAAAAACCACCCAAGGGGCAAAGGCACCCGTCAGAAATAAGTACTTGGTCAGGTTATTACGGTGTAGGGGAATGAGAAGCGCAGTGGCAAAGGCAAATAACAGCGGAAGTGCAGCGAGCAGAGGGATCACGCATCCACCCCCATGTCGGTTATCAGAGCAAGTGCCAGGGCCGTCAGTGCCACGTCCACCACCAGTGTTGTGAGCATGAGGGTCGCGGGGAGCGGGTCAACGGGGTTCGCGGGCATCACCGGGAACGTTCGGTTTGGTACGTAGCCCGTCCCGATGAAGAAAAGTACAAGCCCAACCGAGAGCACGTTTACGGAGAGAACCTGCTTTATCGGTTTCTCGTTTACCATGATGCCGTAGAGACCTATTAACATTACTAGAACCCCAACGGTCTCCGCGTCAATCATGGTCAACCCACCTGGACAGGAGATAAAACGTAAGGATAAACGCGGCGGCAACCTTTAAGGCCACCCCAACGTTGAATAGTACGATCGTGCCCCCCGGAAGGTAAGGCCTCAGAAAGTTGAAGAAGAAGCCCCCGAACAGGAGACCGGCCAGTGCAAGGGCCGTGAGGAACAGGCCAGAAAACCCCTCCAATAAACTGACCTCCCCTCCGGGAAAGTGCCTTTTTACCCATCTTGGGCCGTACGCGGTCATCAGGAGGATGGCACTGACCGCCAGGACCACACCAGCCTGAAAACCGCCCCCTGGGCTTGCGTATCCGTACAGAGCCAGGTAAGCCCCGTAAGTTACCAGAAACGGTGCCACCAGCGTGGTCGTTGTCTTAACCACTAAGGTCATCCCCATCTCCCCTTCCCTCCCAATATGAGCGAGAAGCCGGTAGCAGCGGCAAACAGAATGGCCACCTCCCCAAGGCTGTCGTAACCCCTCCAGTCAGCTAGAATAGCCGTGACCAGGTTGGGTATTCCCACGTCCTTCCAGTGGGTCACGTAGTAGGTGTAGCTCCCTCCAATGGTCTTCGAGTAATCGAGACCCCAGAGCGTCGCCAAGAGCGCACCAGCTATCAGGATTGCAAGCAGACGCCTCACTCCCCTACCCCCCTAACAGCGTAGAGGAAGAGTCCGGTGAGCACTGCCCCGACAACCACAGCGGACAGGGCCACGTCGGGGGCCCTGAGCATGATAAGCACGAGCACGAACACTAGGCCAAGGAGACCGTAGCGGATAACCGCCCTAACCGGTTCCCTGGATTCCACCACCGAGACGGCCAGGAAAACCATTGCTACCAGAAGGACGCTAAGGATGGTCCCCACCATACATATCCACCACCACTTTGGGTTTTATCCCACGTTTGTAGGCTCCCCTCGCTATTGCATGGGATAGCATGGGGTTGATGAGGGCTATAAGGAAGGCGAGCAGTATGAACTTGAGCCTTATGAGGGGGGGCGCATTTACGGAAACGGCAAGGGCCAGCAGTATGCTCATTGCCCCGCCGGTGTCGCATTTGGAGGTCGCGTGAAGTCTGGTGTACACGTCGGGGAAACGAAGGAGACCCAAAGCTCCGAACAGCATTATGAACAACCCAAACGCCAGGAGGACGAACTCGATCACCTTCCCACCTCCAGGTACCTGGCTGTTATGAGGCCGCCCACGGCGTTTACCATGAGGAGGACTACAGCCACGTCTAGGAGGTAGTACGCGTCCAGCACTACCGAGAGCACCGCCACCATAACGACCACCTTCGTCGTGGCAGTGTTGAGGGCAACCATCCTATCGGCCAAGGTCGGACCGAACACGACCCGGTAGCTGACCACGGCGGCCGTAAAGACCAGGAACCAAACGGTGTACCTGAGGGTCACCAGAAAATTTTCTTCAGCCATTCCTCCAAATCCCCCTTAATTATTCTCCCTGCCCTCTCACCGTCCAGCGTCTCCACGTTGATCCAGTGAACGTACAAATAAGCTTTCCCGAGCTTTTTCTCCACATCCAGCGTCAATGTTCCCGGTGTTAGCGTTATCGAGTTAGCGAGGATCGTCAGGCCCGTATCAGAGTAGAGATCCGCCTCGATCTTAATGATGCCAGGGGTTATGTCCAGGAGGATAACGTTTCTCACGACGCGGAGGTTGCTCTCAAGGAGGCGGAACGCCATGATGAACAGGTACTGAGGAACCACAAAAAGGAAGATGTAGAGGGACTTGATGAGAAGGTGCCCCCTCCCCCGTATATCCTCCGTCAGCATGTCCCTCATTATCACCGCGATGAGCAGCGTGACCACAGCGGCTATGAGCAGGTGAACCTCATCCCCCCAACCCGCCACCAGCAGCCAGAAAGTGAAGAGGACCACCCAGGTTACGGCGACCCTTTCCCACGGGGGGAGCTTCATCGCCTCGTAGCTCTCGTAAAGAACCCTCCTCTTGATGTCTTCGATACGTTCTTTGAGGTAGAAGTGAACCCTGCTCATAATGGAATTTACGGTTTTTGGGGTTATAATAGTTTTGAAACTTCACAACTTCAGACATTTTTTCGAAGGATATACGAGCGATTCCTACTCAATCTGAGCTACCTCTTGGTTGCCATAGCGATCATTTATGGAAAAGTTTAAATCTACGGCCCGCTAGTGATATCGGTGATGTTCATGATTAAAGCCGGAGAATACAAGGTCAAGGAGGGGCTTTACTATACCAAAGACCACGAATGGGCCCAGGTTCTTGAGGACGGGACGGTTCTCGTGGGCATAAGCGACTACGCCCAGAAGGAGCTCGGTGACCTCGCCTACGTTGAGCTTCCGGAGGTTGGAAAGGAGGTCAGCAAAGGCGATGTCCTTTGCGAGCTTGAGAGTGTCAAGGCCGTCTCCGAGGTCTACGCCCCTGTCAGCGGCGAGGTGGTTGAAGTCAACGAGGTTCTTGAGGACTCCCCCGAGGTCCTCAACGAGGAACCCTACGAGAACTGGATAGCCAAGCTCAAGCCGACCAACCTTGAGGAAGAGCTCAAAGGGTTAATGGACGCAGAAGCCTACGCCAAGTACCTCGAAGAGATTTAACCGCATCTTCACCGTTTTCATATTTCCCCTCAAGGGTGGGGCCGAAAAAGAAAAAGAGCTCAGCCTTTCTGGTTCATCATCGGACCGTCAGATACCCTAGAGGTCTTCATCGCTCAATTATAGAAACGGCCCTATGTTTTTAAACTCTTTTTAACCAGGTTGATGGGTGGTCACGTGATAGGGCTCCTGAAGTATTTCCTGCTCCTCTACGGAGGGCTGTTTGCAATAACAAACCCAGTTGGAGCGGTCCCCATGTTCCTCAGCATTACACATGACCTTGACCCCGTAAACCGCAGAGAGATAGCCAATAAAACGTCGGTCTCGGTGATCCTGACCCTGCTGACCTTCGCCCTCATCGGGCAGTGGATATTCAAATTCTTCGGGTCAAGCGTCGATGCGTTCTCCATAGCAGGAGGGATACTCCTGTTCAAAATGGGCCTTGAGATGCTCTCCGGGAAACTCTCATCCGTGAAGATCAGTCGCGAGGAAACCGAGGAGTTTGGGGAGGACGTCGTTACCCTTGAAGAGGTCGCAATAATCCCCCTTGCGATCCCCCTGATCTCCGGTCCGGGGGCCATAACGACGGTCATGATATACATGGCGAAGAGCGGAACCCTGCCTGGAAAACTCACCGTCATGACGACGGTAGTCACGATAGGCCTAACGGTCTGGCTCGTCCTGCACTCCGCAAACAGGATACAGGAACGTCTCGGTAGGGTGGGGATAAAGGTCATGACCAGGATGATGGGCCTCATACTGACCTCTATGGCGGTTCAGATGATAATAAACGGGGTTAAAGGGGCCTTTGGGCTCTGAGGAAACCTTTTAAGGTTTCCCTTCAACCCCCATCCGGTGGTAGTATGAGGGGAGACCTTATCCGTGTTCTGAGTGCCATAGAGGAGAAGGCCAATGAGCTCAAGATGGACGGTTATCAGCCGGACGTGGTGTTGTTCGGCGCCGAAGCGTACGAGTACGTAAAAGCCCAGGTTGCCGAGGAGTTTGGAGGAGAGGAGGAGGTTCTGGAACTGTCCGGAATAACGGTCAGGATCCTCGATGAACTCGACGGCGACGGGGTCGTTGTAGACTCCAGCGCCCTGGGTCTGGGACTCGGCGGTGCCAAGCGCTTTAGGGTTGTTGAGTGAAGCGGTACCCCCTGAGCAGCAGTAGACTCAAAGCCACAGCCATCACGTCGGCCAGACTTCCAGGGTTCCTCAAGTCCCCCTTCTCCCTCATAAAGGCGTCGAGTTCTTCAGCGCTCATCTCCCCGTTCAGGACCCCTTTGGCTTTTCTCATGACCAGTCCCGCTTCCTCCATCCCAGCCTTCCTAATTATCAGGGTATCAGGGACCGTTGCCAGCAGCTCAAGAAATGCTCTCCTCACAGCATTCTCAAGGGAATCCTCCTTAACCATGGAGTACAGACGTACAAAGGTTCTATAGCTGAGCTCGTAGCCGTTTATCCACTCACAGAACACCAGTTCCCTATCGCAGCTGATCTCTGCCAGCCTCTTCAGGTTGACGCTGTCCCTGAAGACCTCCCGAAAAGAATCATCGCTGTAGACGTCGTACTTGACACCGCCCGGGATGCCCTTGGGATTCGCGAGACGTATTGCCCTGTAGAGCTCCATCGTATCCCGTGCCGTGGATTCGCCTATCAGCCGCACCGCCCACTCCCTACCCTCAATCATGTTCCTTCCGGCCGCAAGCCCGATGACCAGGGGAATGGAGAGCGCGGTTACCCCAAAACTGGGGTTGGCATCCTGAACCTCCTTCGAGTTCTGAACGGCCCTTTTTATTAGCTCCCCAATGCCCGCCTCATTGAGTCGGTACGTGCCCCTCCTCAGCAGATCACCGACTTTCGTGGCCTCGTGAAGTATGTCCACCGTCCAAGTCTCGGCAAATAGGAAATTGTAAAAGCTCAGATCGTCGAAATCGCGGTAGCGATTCACGTTGCCTGGTTTGGGAATCGCGGCCTCCAGAAGGGGCCCCAGTGTGAACGCTTTGATTATCCTCCACCGTTCCATTTATATCACCAGGTATATCAGCAGGTACAGGATGTAGAGGGCCAGGACGATCCGCCTAGCCGTTTTCCTGAACATGAGGTAAAACCCAAAGGCCACCAGAGTTACTCCCCAGAAGGCGTCCTTGATGTAGGGGGCGTAGGGTTTAAGGGGTTCCAAGAACGTGGGCTGGAATTCCTTCAACAGAACGAGGAAACCCAGAAAGACCATAACTGAACCCAGCCACCTCACATCAGTCACCCCCCGTGAGCAGGATTACACCGATTACCAGGAGGACCACCGCGGTGAGCGTCCTGAAATCTATGGCCGGCGTTAGAACGCGGACGAACGGCCCCGCCAGGAGCAGAGCACCGAGGAGTATGAGAACGAGGGCGATTACCCGTGAATTATCTCTGTCTGGGAAAATCCTACTCAGTCCATCCTCGGTCTCATCGATGACCGTGTCCAGCCTATCGGGAAGAGAGCCCTCCACCGGCCCGCTCCCCTCCTCGGGTATTATTAAAGCCGCCAGAAAATAGAGCAGTACCATCGCCACTGGATTGAAAACCAGGAGGACCACGAATATAAGCCTCACAAGGGTTGGGTCCACCCCGATGTGTTCGGCGATCCCGCCTAGGACACCTAGAAGAATCCTCTCATTCCTTGACCTTGTGAGTTTTCCCCCCATCTCACCACCACCATAATGGGATAGGGTGGGCTTAAAAACCATTACTCAACCGTCACGTTTTCAATATGTTCGAGGAACTCACCAGCAAAGTGACGGTGGCCCCGATGAGGACAACCGCCAGAACGGCGCCAATCACGATCGGAAAACCCCGACGTGCATGATCATATTCCCACCAGTGGGATATACCAACCAGCCCCATAAGGTTCACACTCCGGCGACCGTCCTCCATACATCCCAACTAAAACAAGGTGAGGAAATGCTCACTTAAGGAGCTTCACGAACTCCCTCATCCATGCGTGGAGGTCGCCGGGGTGCCTTGAGCTGACCCAGTTGCCGTCAACCACTACCTCCTCGTTCACCCATTCAGCGCCCGCATTTACCACGTCGTCCCTGATGGTTATAGTGCTGGTGCCCCTCCTGCCCCCCAGCACTCCGGCGGAGATGAGTATCTGCGGGCCGTGGCAGATGCTGGCGACGGGCTTGCCCTCCTTGAACATCCTCCTAGTTATCTCAATGGCCTTCTCGTTGAGCCTGACTATCTCGGGCGCCCTTCCGCCGGGCAGAACGAGGGCATCGAACTCGTCCGGGTCAACCTCCTCAAAGGCAAGGTCAACGTTGACGGAATAGCCGTGCTTGCCCGTTATCTTGCCCCTCTCAAAACTCGCCACGTAGATCCCGTGCCCTCCCTCTTTTATCCTGTGGAGGGGGTATATGAGCTCCAAGTCTTCAAAACCGTCCGCGCTCAGAAACAGCACCTTCATCTCAAACACCTCCATGCTAACGTTCAGATGAAGATAGGAAAAGACACTTATAACCCTTTCTGGACGGAAATGGTCAGAGCGGGAGCTCGGTGGTCTCCTTGTGAACCTTCAGAACCACCATGGTGTGGGTGGCCTCAACCCCATCCGTTCTCCCGATCGTGTCAAGGAACTCGTTGAGTTCTTCGCTACCGTAGGTCCTTATCTTGATGAGCATGTCGTAGTCTCCAGTGGTCTCATAAATCTCGACGATCTCCGGGTATTTACTAAGCTCCTCGGCCACGGTGGCGTACTTCCCTGCCCTGGACTTGATAAGGATGAAAGCCAGAAGGTTGAAGTTCAAAGCCTCGGGATCAAGTATCACCGTGAACTTCTTTATGATGCCGCGCTCCTTGAGCTTCTTTATCCTCTCATATACCGTGGACTCGGCGAGGTTGACCTCACGAGAAATCTCGCGGAGGGGCGTCCTGCTGTTCTTCTGGAGTATCGAGAGGATCTTCCTATCGACGTCGTCCAAACCCATTCGCATGAGCTCACCACCACTGAAAAAATTTTCGGATAAGTATATAAATTTGCCGATTTTGTGGAACCATACTTTTATAAAACTGGCCAGGCTCTTTAGTTTGAAGAGCTTCTTGGTGGTGTCCATGCCAACGAACGTGACAGCAGAGTACCTAGCGGCCGAGGAGGAGTACAGAAACGCAAGAACCATCCCAGAAAAGATACGCGCCCTAGAGAAGATGTACGCCACGGTGCCAAAGCACAAGGGAACGGAGAAACTTCGACTTCAGATAAAAAGAAAGCTCTCAGAGCTCAGAAAAGAACTTGAAAAGCAGAGACAGCTCCAGAAAAAAGGAAGTGGAGGGTACTCTTTTAGCGTGAAAAAGGAAGGAGCGGCTCAGATAGTCCTAGTGGGACTTCCAAACGTCGGCAAGAGCTCCCTAATGAAGAGACTGACCAACGTTGAGGCGGACGTCGCCGACTATGCGTTCACCACGGTCGAACCCATCCCGGGGATGATGCACTACAGAGACGTTCAGATACAGCTGGTGGAGGTTCCGGGACTCGTTGAAGGAGCATCCCTTGGAAAAGGCATGGGCACGCAGTTGCTTAGCGTTATAAGGAACGCCGACGCCGTGGCTATAGTCGTTGACCTCTCAAAAGACTCCATAAAACAGATGAACCTGCTCTTACGGGAGTTTGAGAGAGCGGGCATCAAAGTGAACAGGAGGCGCCCGCGCGTTGAGATAAAAAGGACGTCCAGCGGGGGCATCATCATAAACGGGGTGGAGAACATCCAGGGTGATGTGGGCGAGGTCATGAAGATGCTCCGCGAGGAGCGCATCCACTCAGCGGAAGTCACTGTGAAGGAACCGGTAACCCTGGAGGAGTTCGCCGACGCCCTGGACGACAGCCTCGTATGGAGAAGGGGCGTGATCATAGCGAACAAGGGAGATGCGGCCGGAAGTAGGGAGAACTACGAGCGTCTGGTGAGAAACTATGGGGAACGCTTTAGGATAATACCTGTGTCGGCACGGCGCGGGGTAAACCTGGATGAGCTCAGGGAGACACTCTACGACCTCGCAGGGATAATACGTGTTTTCACCAAGAGCCCGGGGGAGGACCCGGCTTACCCACCGATAGCCATGAAGAGGGGCTCCACCGTCCTCGACGTCGCCAAGAAGGTTCATAAAGAGTTCGCCAGGAACTTCCGCTACGCTCGGGTCTGGGGTAAGAGCGTCAAGTTCCCGGGCCAGAGGGTTGGAGCAGACCACGTTCTTGAGGACGGGGATGTGGTTGAGATTCATATTAGATAATTAAGTAGAACGACCCAATGCACTCAACTTCACCCCTACGTTCTCGATAAACTCAAAAAGAATGCCAACCGGCGTACGTTCATAACGGGGCCAAATCCTGTTTAAAACCTTTTTTGCACAACCCAACGTTTATAAGCATCGGTGTATAAAGGGTGGCGCCGGTTGTAAAACTTTTGAGGTGGGAGCATGAGAACGCTCGACCTGACCGAGAAGGACCCTTCTAAGAGGATCACCATCTATTTTGAGGGAGAGGAATACGAAGCCTATGAAGGCGAGAAGTTCCCCGTCGCAATGCTCGCTAACGGTGTTTACTGGCTCACAATCAGTACAGAGGGAAGACACAGGGGCGCCTTCACCTTCGGCCCGGTCCCCCTAACCGTTAACGGCGTTAAAAACATCAACGGGAGAAAGCTAAGGGTCAGAGACGGTATGAGAATAAAGAGACAGTCCTACGATGAGTTCCAGGAACAGGTGAACGTGGATAGGGACAAGCCGGTCCTCCGTTATGTCGTGGACGTTGCCGTTATAGGCGCCGGTCCCGCGGGTCTTGGAGCCGTTGAGGAGATCGGGGGAAAACTCACCGTTGCACTCATCGAGGAGAGGGGCTGGCTTGGTGGGGACATGTGGCTCAAGGGCGTTGAACAGGAGGACTTTGGGGATCCAAGGGGAGCCATTGAAAAGTTAACCAATTTTCCGGAGAACGTTCGCGTCTTCCTCAGTACAGCCGCCCTGGGAGTTTTTGACAGGGGAGAGTATCTCCTAGTCCCAGCCGTGAGGAAAGACCAGCTCATCGAGGTGATGGCCAAACGCATCGTCATCGCCACTGGGGCCGTCGACTCGATAATGCTCTTCGAAAACAACGACTATCCGGGTGTATTCAGAAGGAGCGATGCCCTGGAGGTCATCAATGTCTGGGGAGTCGCTCCGGGAAGAAGGGTCGCCGTCGTTGGGGCGTTCCCTGAGGAAGTACTCCCCGAACTGGAACGCTGGGGCATAGAGTATGTTGTCGTGCCAAATCCCAGACGCGTCGAAGGTGTGGGTAGGGTTGAACGCCTCATCGACGGGAACGGCAACGTCTACGAGGTCGACGCCGTGATAATGGCCGACGGAAGAATCCCGGACATAAACCCAGTCACACAGGCCGGTGGAAAACTCAGGTTCAAGCGCGGTTATTACACCCCGGTTCTCGATGACCGACACAGGATAAGGGAAGGGATATACGTCGCGGGGAGTGCGGTGAGTGTAAAGCCCCACCACGCGAACTACCTAGAAGGGAAGCTCGTCGGGGCTAACGTCCTCAAGGAGTTCGGCTTTGAGGCCGAGCCCTGCACCTATAGGGAGAGACTGAGGGAGTACGAGCCCGTGGGCAGACAGATACCCAGGTTCCCGCTCGACGAGTTCAGGGGGGAGGACGTGCAGATATGCGGCTGCGGAGTCACCCTCAAAAAGGTTGACGACGTGGTGAAGAGCGGCATAACAGACCTGCAGATAATTAAACGCCTCACCCACCTGGCCATGGGATTCTGCCAGGGCCGTTTCTGCCTCTTCAACGGTGCCCTCCTAGCCTCACAGAGGAATGGAACGCCAATGGGAGAGCTCGACATGCCCGTCGCAAGGCCTCCCATAAAGAACGTCAGGATGAAGGTCCCCGCGGGGAGGGATTAAAGATGCCGACTAGGAGTTTACCCGAAAGGAGCGAGATAACCATCGTAGGCGGTGGGATAGTAGGGGTTACAATCGCCCACGAGTTAGCGAAGCGAGGCGAAGACGTCACGGTTATCGAGAAGCGCTTCATAGGTTCGGGCTCGACCTTCCGCTGTGGAACGGGAATAAGGCAGCAGTTCAACGATGAGGCAAACGTACGGACTATGAAGCGCTCCGTCGAACTGTGGAGGAAATACAGCGAGGAGTACGGCTTCTCCTTCGAGCAGACTGGCTACCTCTTCCTGCTCTACGACGACGATGAAGTAGAGGAGTTCAAGCGCAACATAGCCATCCAGAACCGCTTTGGCGTCCCCACGAGACTGATAACATCTGAGGAGGCCAAGGAGATAGTGCCGCTCATCGACATAAGCGAGGTTATCGCCGCTTCCTGGAACCCCACCGACGGAAAGGCAGATCCGTTCTACGCCACCGCCGCCTTTGCCCTTAACGCCGAGCGCTTCGGTGCCAAACTCGTCGAGTACACGGAGGTCAAGGACTTCATAGTTGAAAACGGCAAGATTAAAGGCCTGAAGACGAACTGGGGGGTTATTAGGACCGGCACCGTCATCAACGCCACCAACGCGTGGGCCAAGCTCATCAACGCGATGGCCGGGATAGGCGTTAAAATCCCGATTGAGCCGTACAAGCACCAGGCGGTAATCACCCAGCCGATAAAGAGGGGCTCTATAAAGCCGATGGTCATCTCCTTCAAGTACGGGCACGCATACCTAACCCAGACCGCCCACGGCGGCATCGTTGGAGGCGTTGGTTATGAACTCGGCCCGACCTACGACCTCAGCCCGACCTACGAATTTATGCGCGAGGTGAGCTACTACTTCACCAAGATAGTTCCAGCTTTGCGTGAGCTCCTCATACTGAGGACGTGGGCAGGCTACTACGCCAAAACCCCAGACAGCAACCCCACCATCGGAAAAATCGAGGAGCTGGACGACTACTACATCGCGGCTGGATTTTCAGGCCACGGCTTCATGATGGCGCCGGCGGTTGCAGAGATGATGGCCGAACTCGTGACGAAGGGAAGAACGGACCTTCCAGTGAACTGGTACGACCCATACCGCTTCGAGCGTGGAGAACTGCGCGGACAGGCACTCCAGATGGGGTGAAAGCGAAGTGTTAATGGACATTTTCCTGTTTTTCGTTTTCAACCAAAGGTGAACAACGTTTTTATGAAAAAATCCTCATAAACCTCCCCCTCTAGGTTACACTGGTGAAAGGAGATGCGCCTCACTGAACATCCAGTTCTCAGATTTCATCGCGGCAGGAAGGTTAAAATATACTTCGAAGGTCAGCCAGTAGAGGCCTACGATGGTGAAACAATAGCAATGGCACTTCACGCAGCTGGAATCCGCGTCCTAAGCCACAGCAGTGAGAAACACCGCCCTCGAGGGCTTTTCTGTGCCATAGGCAAGTGTTCTTCGTGTTTGGTGAAGGTGAACGGGATTCCCAACGTCCGCTCCTGCATTACCCTTGTAGAAGATGGCATGAGGGTGGAGATGCAGAGGGGGAAAGAGGAGCTCCCAAAGACAGCGAAGTCTCCGGCCTGGAGGGACGTGCCCCGCCACGAGGCTGACGTGGTCGTCATTGGTGGAGGACCCGCGGGATTGATGGCGGCCATAAACGCCGCGGACGCCGGGGCGAGGGTAATCCTAATTGACGAACAGCCAATGCTCGGCGGCCAGCTCATCAAGCAGACCCACAAGTTCTTCGGGAAGAGGGAGCAGTTCGCTGGGATCAGGGGGGTTGAGATAGCGAGGATCCTTAGCAACGAAGCGAAAAAGAGGTATAATATACAGATTTTCCTGGAGACGTCAGCCCTTGGAATCTTCCAGGAGGGTGAGAAAAAGCTCATCACGGCCGTTCGGAGGAACACTGAACTGGTCGAATTTATGGGAAAGAGCCTCGTCGTTGCGACGGGGGCTATGGAGAAAATGATTCCCTTTGAGAACAACGACCTGCCCGGGATTTACGGCGCCGGCGCGATTCAAACGCTCATGAACACCTACGGAGTCAAGCCCGGCGATAGAGTCCTGATCATCGGGGCCGGAAACGTGGGACTTATTCTGGCGTATCAGCTCATCCAGGCCGGAGTTGAGGTGAAAGCGATAGTCGAGGCCATGCCCAAGGTGGGCGGCTACTTCGTCCATGCCGCCAAGGTCAGAAGGCTCGGGGTTCCGATACTCACGAGACACACCATCCTGCGCGCCGAGGGGAAGGAGAGGGTCGAGAGGGCAGTCGTTGCCCGACTGGACGAGAACTGGAGGCCGGTTCCCGGAACGGAGAGGACCTTTGAGGTTGACGTCATAGCCCTAGCTGTTGGATTGAGACCCAGCATCGAACTCCTCCACCAGGCCGGCTGTCAGGTAAGGTACGTCCGCGAGCTGGGCGGGCACGTAACCGTGAGGGACGAGAGGATGGAGACCACCATCAGGGGGATATTCGTCGCAGGGGACTCCGCCGGAATAGAGGAGGCCACCACCGCTATGCTGGAGGGAAAAATAGCGGGCATAGCGGCCGCACTGACGGCGGGGGTTGCCGCTCCAGAATGGCTCAACGAGATAGAGAAGGCTCAGCGCGACCTGTATGAGTTCCGTTCGGGTCCCTTCGGAAGACACGTGCTGGAGGGAATAAAGAAGGCCCTTATCGGAGGTGTCGCCAGTGAGTGAGATTCCCGCTTACCTCAGAAACGGTTACATCACCCCGGAGGAGCTTGAAAAGTTCATCCCCTTGCCGAGCGAGGAGAGGATGAGGAAACGGCCGGTTGCGATTCCGGAGTGTCCGCAGGAGATACCCTGCGCCCCGTGCAGGGAGGTATGCCCCGTCAACGCCATCGAGATGCCTACTCCCAACGATTTGCCGATTGTGAACTACGAGAAGTGTGTGGGCTGCTCCCTCTGCGTTCAGATATGTCCTGGCCTGGCCTTCTTCATGGTGCACTACGTCGGTAACAGAGCAAGGGTAACGATGCCCTACGAACTCCTGCCGGTTCCTAAGAGGGGCGAAGAGGTGATCTTACTCAACCGCACCGGCGAACCCGTCGGCAGGGGGAGGGTTGTTCTCGTCATCCCGCGCGAAAAGAGCATGGGGGATAGGGCGGTTATCACAGTGGAGATGCCCATAGACCTTGCCTGGGAGGTCAGGGGCATAAAGGTGCCAGGGGATGAGGAAGATGGCTGAAGATCCGAGGGAGAGGATAATAATCTGTCGCTGCAACGACGTTACGCTGAAGGAGATAGAAGAACTGGTGGAGCAGGGGATAACCGACATTGAGGAGATAAAACGCCTCACGCGCATTGGGATGGGTCCCTGCCAGGGCAGGACCTGCGTGCCGCTTGTTATAGGAATAATAGCGAGGAAAACAGGCAGAAAACCCGAAGAAACCCCTGTTCCAGCCACGCGCGTTCCAGTGAGACCGGTGATGATGGGAGTACTCGCGGGGGAGATGGACGATGAGGGATAAGGCGGAGACCGTTATCATAGGCGGCGGCATAATCGGCCTTTCAATCGCCTACAACCTGGCCAAGCTCGGGGAGGAAGAAATCGTAGTCCTTGAGAAGGGCTACCTCGGCAACGGCTCGACCTTCCGCTGTGGAACGGGAATAAGGCAGCAGTTTGGCGAGGAGGCCAATATCAAGATGATGAAGCGCTCGGTGGAGCTATGGGGTGGGCTGAGGGAGGAGCTCGGACGCGACGTGGAGTTCACCCAGACCGGTTACCTCTTCCTTATCTACGATGAGGAGGAGCTTGAGTCTTTCAAAGAGAAGGTAACTCTGCAGAATCGGTTAGGCGTCCCATCACGGATAATAACACCTGAGGAGGCCAAGGAGATAGTGCCCCTCCTGAACACTGATGGGGTTATAGCCGCTTCATGGAACCCCACGGACGGAAAGGCCAATCCATTCAAGACCGTCTTCGCTTACGCAGACGCTGCCAGGAGGTTGGGGGTTGAAATCCATGAATACACCGAGGCAAAGGACATCAAGGTGGAGGGAGGCGAGATAAAGGCCGTTGTCACAGACAGGGGGGAGATAAGGACAGAGCGGGTGATAAACGCGGCCAACGCCTGGGCACCCCTGGTAAACAGGATGGCAGGCCTTCCGCTTGATCTCCCCATCCACCCCTACAAGCATCAGAGCGTCAAGACGGAGCCGATAAAAGCCGGCCAGATCGAGCCAATGGTGGTTTCCTTCAAGCACGGGGGGGTTTACCTAACGCAGGAAGCCAACCAGGGAGGGGTTATAGGTGGCTACGGCCTTAAATACGGCCCAACCTACGACATCACACCCACCTATGAATTCCTCAGGGGGGTAAGCTACCGCTTCAGTCAGATAGTCCCCGCCCTCAAATATGTCAACGTAATAAGGGTGTGGGGAGGGTTCTACGCTGAGACCCCTGATGGGAATGCGGCCATCGGTCGGATAAAGGAGGTGGAAGAGTTCTACATAGCAGCTGGCTTCTCCGGTCATGGATTCATGCTAGCGCCCACTGTGGGAGAGGCCCTGGCGGAGCTAATCGTGAATGGAAAAACCGACAAACCCCTTGAGTTCTACGACCCGTACCGCTTCGAGCGTGGAGAACTGCGCGGACAGGCACTCCAGATGGGATAATTTCTATCCTCTTCTTATCATTTCGACGGAAATTTTATAAGCCCCCAATCCTTTCTTCCAGCGATGGCGAAGAGAGAACTCGTAGTTGCCCAGGGAAAACGCGAGAAGACGCTCAAACTCAAGAAACTCCGGGTTAAACGGAGGAACGTCGCTATTCTAGCGGTAGCCATGTTCATCGCCAACGTGTCCTTCGGAATGGCTTTCCCATACCTCAGCGTCTATATGCGCCTCCTCGGTGCGAGTATGTTCATGGTGGGTCTCCTAAGTGTCGCTTTCAACCTAACCTCTACCGTTTCCCAGTACCCCTTCGGCTGGCTCTCCGACTCAACGGGCAATAGGAAGGGATTCATAGCCTTCGGCGTGGCCTCCATAGGTGTGTTCTACACGGCAATGGCCTTCATCGGCTCCGCCGCTGGCGTTTTAATTCTCAGAACCCTCCAGGGTGTCTCTGGTTCTGCCATGACGCCGGCCCACTCCGCCCTCATATCCGAGCTCTCGACCAGGGCGGGCTCGATATTCGGTCTCTTCAACTCCATCGAAAACGCCGGTTACATGGTGGGCAACTTCCTCGGCTCGGCGATAATCGGCTACCTCGGTGTCAGGAAACTCTTCCTCATTTCCGGTCTCCTCCTCTTCGTCTCAGCCGGGATAGTCATCTTAATCCGCGAGCGCCCGACCGGAAGACGCTCTCTCCTCGGCATGATTCTTGTGCAGGAAGGCAGGGAGAGCTGGAGGGCAACCGTTAATGGCTCGGCCTTCAGGCGATTGATACATGGACGCCTTGGGATGTTCTACGCAACGGTCTTCCTCGTCATGGTCGCCAGCGGGCAGTTCTACAGCGTATCGTCGGTTTATTTCAAGGAGACCTTCGGCGAGTGGAGCGTTGGCGTTATCTTTGGCATCGAGAGCCTCGCGGCCGCGTTAACAGGCTACTTCCTCGGGAAGCTGATAGACAGGTATGGAGCCAAGAGGTTCTACCTGATAGCCATAGCGGGCTACGGCTTGGCTTTTCTGCTCTACGCCTTCGTTAAAAACGTCTGGCTCGTCTTTGGAGTGGCTTTCCTCTCGGGCGTCAAGTGGGTTCTGACGATAAACTCGACCTCTGCCTACGTCGCCCAGAACGTTAAGGTCAGCGAGAGGGCCCAGGGGATGGGCTTGCTCAACGCCATGATGAGCCTCGGCTGGGTCGTCGGGCCTCTCATAGGGGGCTATCTCTCGGGAGTAAGCTTCACGTTGAATTTTATCAGCACGCTGGTTCCCCTCGGGCTGGCCTTCGTTTTAGCCCTCAGACTGCCAGAGTGATGCACTCGGGCGGAACGCGCTCGACTATTCTAACGTTCTTCCCGGCCTTGTAGACTTTCAGGCCCTTTCTCCTCAGGCAGTCGGCGTCTATGACGAGCAGAACGACGTCCCTTCCGTGCCTCCTGCCCGTTTCGAGGGCTTCTTCCCTGCTCGTTGTTAGATGGACGAACTGCCTTTTCATCGGCTTAAGGCCCTCCTCCATAATCCGCCCAAGGTTCCTCTTCGGCGTCCCGTGGTAGAGGATTTTTGTTTCCGTGTCTTCCCCGTGGTTGAGCCTTACCTCAAAGCTGTGGCCATACCTCGCCCTGATTTTTCCATCTCTAATCTCGTAGCGCCCCTTAGGGTCCCTTTCGACTATCTCCCTCACGAACTCCTCGGTTACGTCTGGGTAGACCCTTCTCAGGGCATTCACGAGCTCCTCCAGGGGGATGAAGCCCTCTCTGTCGAGTTTAAGACCGAACTCCTCCGGAGAATGGCGAAGTATGTAGGCCATAAGCTTGCTGACCCTCACCCTCGACGGCATGTAGAAAGGGCAGTGGTAGAGGATAAAACCCTTTAGGAAACGTAGCTCTGGGGAACTTTAACCGGCTTCTTAACGTTGATGTCAAAAATTATGAACTCATCGTAGACGTGCCCTATTTCGTAGACATCAACGCGCTTCCCGAGGTTTTCTCCCCGGATGTGAACGCTTATGCGGTATCCCATCCTGCCACCAACGAGAACGCCGTTCCTGAAGCGGAGCTCGAGAACACCTTTGGTTACGTTGAAAGTCATGTTAGAGTTTCCTATGAAAGCCTTCGCAATGGCAGTTAAGTCTTCCTCCGTGATGTTGTAGTAGAGGAACTGCGTCCCGTTCTCAAATGCCTCCTTAAAGGGCTTCCGTTGGAGGTATCTCCCCGCGAAGCTAACTATGTTATATTTCCACGTCATGTTGAGCAACGCTCCAAGAGAAATCCCGAGAGTTTCGTTGGTTAGCTTGAGCCACCTGGCACCGAGGAAGACGTAGACGTCTTTTCCAACTATTATGTCCCTCGTAAAAGTCGATACACCACTCGGAAATGTTATAGTGGTCGTGTTTATGTCTGCCTTTCTGTCCGCGAGATCCACGTATCTGACTCTACGGTATATTACAGTAACGTTCCTACTCTGGGTCAGGTTACCAGTCGTGAGGGTTAGGTTAAGAACCGTGCTCGTGTTCTCACGGTAGGAGAACCGTTTTATTTTCTCCAGGTTGTTCAGAAACTCGTCGAGGGAATACTTTTTGATCTGGCCCGCGGACTTTGATGAACTGGTCGGAGAATAACTCTGAACGCCCGTCGGGGAGCTGGAAGCATGAGAGCCGTTCTCGATGCAGCCCGCTGAGAACCCGATGACGACCAGAACCATCAAGACGTATGCAAGCTTTTTCAACTTACTCACCCGGAGAGGTTTTCTCAAACCTTAAAAAGTTTGCCCGGGAATTCTAGGCATGTCACACTTCAAAAATTTGAACACGCCTCAGAGAAAACTGTTAATCGCCTCGATGAGTGTAGTAATTTCACTCGCGGCCTATGGAAGAACGGAAAGCTTTTACATGAGCCACGGGACTGGAGCTTTAAAGTTCACAGTGTACAACGTTCTTTTCCTTCTCCCCACGCTTCTCGCCTGTGTCTTCCTTGGCGGTAAAAGAAGAAGATGGGTTCCATTCTACGCACTGTTCCT
>NZ_JALSLB010000057.1 GCF_026988555.1 Thermococcus sp.
CCGCGTTGGATCATCGCGCTGGCCTTCAAAGATGCCGTGAACTGGACACTAAAACCTCAAAGTGGAAAGAAAAGGAGTTCACTCCTCCGGCTTCGGGAGTGTGACCTCAACGCCGAGAACCTTCCACATTGCCTTTATCTGCTCGCGGAGCTGGTCAATAGCTTCTGGCCTCTTGAAGAGGTGCTTGAACCTGCCCTGCAACTTAAGGTACTCTTCAATGGGCTTCTTGAACTCTATGGCAACCACCCTTCCTCCCTCGCGCTTGACCTTCGCCCCTCCACCGGGAGACTGTATCTTGATGTTGTGGAAGTCACCGTTCTCGATCTCGAAGAGCGGCCAGACACCGGTCTCGATGGCAAGGCGAGCTATCTCAACACCCTTCTCGAGCGGGCTCTTCCAGCCGGTGGGGCAGGTGCAGTGGACCTGGACAAAAGCCGGACCGTCGACCTTGGCGGCCTTCTTCATCTTCCTGACGAAGTCGAAGGGGTTGCCTATGCTCGCCGTTGCCACGTAGGGTATCTGGTGGGCCGCAGCGATTAAAGCCACCCATTTCTTGGGCTTGTCCTCACCGATTGAGTATTTTCCAGGCGGGCTGGTGGTGGTCCAGGCACCGTAGGGGGTTGAGCTCGACCTCTGGATTCCGGTGTTCATATAGGCCTCGTTGTCGTACATCAGGTAAACGACGTTGTGCCAGCGCTCGAGCATACCGCTTAACGCCTGCATACCGATGTCGGCGGTACCGCCGTCACCGCCTATGGCGAGTATCTTGCCCTTCCTTCCGAGCTTCTTCCAGGCGGCCTCGACACCGCTGGCAGCCGCGGCCGCGTTCTCGAAGGCAACGTGGAGCCACGGGGCCTTCCAGGCGGTGTACGGGAAGACGGCACTAACGACCTCCATACATCCGGTGGCCTGGGCTATCGCGAAGGCGTTAGGATCGCCGTACCTCTCCTCCATGGCCTCGCTGAAGGCCTTGGTGGCGAGCTTAAGAGCGGTGGCACAGCCACAGCCGGCACAGGCGGCGTGTCCGGGTGCCCAGTACTCGCGAGTAGTAATTGGGGGTTTTCTAACGGCCATTTTTCCTCACCTCACTCCAGGATCTCCTTTCTGAGGCCTATCCAGCTGACCTCATCAACTTTCCCGCCCGCAAGGGCTTTCTGGCATATCCCTGTGACCTCGTCGAGGTTCCCGAACGTGACGTCTCTTCCTCCGAGACCGAGGATGAAGTCCAGGATTATCGGCTTCTCGCTCTCGTTCACGAGTGCCCTGCTGAAGTCCTGGAAGAGGGCCCCGCCGACGCTGAAGGTGATGTTCTTCTCAAGGATGGCCAGAACCTTGGCCTTCTTCGCCAGTTTTCTGACCTCCTCGGTCGGAAACGGCCTGTAAACGGTGAGCTTCGCCGCACCGGCCTTAACCCCCTTCTCGCGGAGGTGGTCGACGTACTCCTTGACGGTTCCGGCGAGTGAACCCATGGTAACGAAGATTACCTCGGCGTCGTCGGTCCTGTACTCCTCTACCTTCTGGTACTTCCTTCCGAACTTCCTCTCAAACTCGGCGAAGACCTCGTCAATGACCTTCTTGGCGTTTTCGTTTGCCTCCCAGACGGTGTATCTAGCCTCCATGTAATGGGCAGGGAATCCAAGGGCACCCTGGGTTATCGGCCTCGTCGGGTCAAGGTAGGCGTGCTTCGGAACGTACTCACCGAGGAACTCGTCAACAACCTCCTGGTCAGGAATCTCGACTGGCTCGACTGTGTGGGTCAGGATGAAAGCGTCGAATCCAACCATTGCCGGGAGGAGAACCCTCTCGTCCTCGGCGACCTTGAAGGCTATGAGTATTAAATCGAGGGCCTCCTGGTTGTTCTCGGCGTAGAACTGAAGCCAGCCAGTGTCGCGCTCGCTGATGCTATCCTGCCAGTCGTTCCAGATGTTAATGGGGGCACTCAGGGAGCGGTTTCCTATTGCCATTACTATCGGCAGTCTCATTCCCGCGGCAATGAAGAGAACCTCGTGCATCAAAGCCAGACCCTGGGAGGCGGTTGCGGTGAAGACCCTGACGCCCGCTGCGCTGGCACCGACACACGCTGAGATGGCAGAGTGCTCGCTCTCAACCTTGATGAACTCGGCATCGAGTTCCCCGTTCGCGACGAACTCACTGATCTTTTCCGGGACGAGTGTCGACGGTGTAATCGGGAAAGCCGCTATGACCTTCGGCTTGGCAAGTTTGGCCGCCCAGGCGGCGGCTTCGTTGGCCTTCATAACGGTTCTTATCGGCATCTTCACCACCTCACTTGGTCTCCCTCACCATGGTTATGGCATCAACAGGGCACTCGTTCGCGCAGATTCCGCAGCCCTTACAGTAGTCGTAGTCGAAAACTGGATAGCTCTCCTCATCGAGGTATATAGCCGGCTCCGGGCAGTATATGTAGCAGAGGAAGCAACGGGTGCACTTGTCCCGGTTGAACTCTGGTATAAAAACACGCCAGGAACCGGTCTTGTTTATCACACTGCTCCCTGGAATTGTTGCCGTGGCTCCAACGGTCATCTTTTCACTGTACTCTTTCTCAACTCTCTCAATATCGGCCTTAAACGGACTTTCGGCCATGCTTATCACCTCGGGTGAATTCTTCACTTACAACTTAAACCTTGTGGATAAAGGGAGAGCTCAGCCGAAGACCTCGGCGAGCTTCTTAAGTCTCTCCCACTCGTAGTTGACCCACCTCTGGAGAACTTCAATGTCCTCTTTGGTCATGTACTTGAACCTGCCCTGGAGCTTAAGGAATTCCTCTATCCGTTTGGGCTCTCTCTTCGTGCTCGGCATGTTGATCCTGTACCTGCCGTCCTTGTACTCGAAGAGCGGGAAGTACGCGGTCTGGACGGCTAGTCTCGCAAGTTCAATGCTCTTGTCGGTCGGTGAGCGCCAGCCTGTTGGGCACGGACTGAAGAGCTGGATGAAACTTGGACCGGGCGTCTTCTGGGCTGTCTTGAGCTTTCTCATGAAGTCCTCAGGGTAGGCTATGCTCGCGGTTGCCGCGTAGGGTGGGTTGTGGGCTATGACGATGTCGATAACTTTTTTCTTCTGCCTCTTTTCGAGGAAGTGCTTCTTTCCTCCGGGGGTGTTGGTTGTCCACGCTCCGTAGGGGGTGGAGCTTGAGCGCTGGATTCCGGTGTTCATGTAGGCCTCGTTGTCGTACATAATGTAGACAGCATCATGGCCCCTCTCGAGGAAACCTGAGAGCGCTTGGAGTCCAATGTCGGCGGTACCGCCGTCTCCGGCCCAACCGACGACCATTATCCCATCCTCGCCCTTTACCTTGTATCCCTGGGCTTTCAGGGCGGCTTCTATCCCCCCCATGACGGCACCGGTTGTCTCAAACGCGGTGTGGAACAGCGGCGCGTCGAGGGTGCTGTAAGGCCAGGGACCGGCTATGATGGTTGAACAGCAGGCCGGGATTGTGAATATAGTCTTCTTCCCGTACGCCTTTAGAACGTACCTGAGTCCGAGGGAAGCCCCACAACCCTGGCAGGCGGTGTGTCCCGAATAGAAGTACTCCTCCGCCGGGAGCGTCAGCTTCTTCTTAATATCCTCTGGAATCTCCATCTTTCTCACCTCTTAAGGTGGTACCAGTCCACCTCTACATCCAGCTCGCCCTTCTTGATTATGGCCCTCATGTTCTCGGCTATCTTCCTGACATCGCTGACGGTGAAGTCCCTACCTCCGAGTCCGACGATGTAGTTCTTTATTATCGGCTTTGCGTCGGTGTTGTAGAGCGCTCCCTTCGCTTCGGTGAAGAGGATTCCCTCCATACCGAACGAGTAGTTCCTGTCGAGAACGGCTATGCCCTCAACGTGTTTGGCGAGTTCATAGACCTCTTCTGTCGGGAACGGCCTGAACCAGCGGACCTTGGCGGCGCCGACCTTGTAGCCCTCCTCCCGCAGTACATCAACGGCCTGTTTGACGGTTCCCATAAGGGAGCCCATTCCCATGAAGACGAAGTCTGCATCTTCCGTCCTGTAGAGCTCGATCATCCGACTGTAGTCCCTGCCGAACTTCTCGCCGAATTCCTTTCCAACCTCCTTAATAACCTTCTTAGCCTTCTCGTGGGCCTTTGCAAGCTTGTAGCGGAACTCGTAGTAGTCGTTCGGAGTCGCAAGGGCGCCGATGGCCTTAGGGTTCTCGAAGTCGGTGAGGGTGTAGAGCGGCTTCCTAGGCGGAAGGAACTCATCGACGAGCTCCTGCGGGATCATCTCAACGACGTCGTAGGTGTGGCTAAGTATAAACGCACTCTCAATGACCATTGCGGGCACGTTGACGGTCTCCGCCACCTTGAACGCCATCAAAACCCCATCGTAGACCTCCTGGTTATTCTCGGCGTAGAACTGCATCCAGCCGGTGTCCCTCTGGGCAAGGCTGTCGGTCTGGTCGTCCCAGACGCTCCACGGTGGGGCCATTGCCCTGTTGACGTCTACCATGACTACTGGGAGCCTCGCACCGGCGGCCCAGTGAAGCATCTCGTGCATGAGGGCGAGACCCTGGGCCGAGGTCGCCGTGAATGCCCTTGCACCCGTTGCGGCGGCTCCAATGCTTGCCGCCATGGCGGAGTGCTCGCTTTCAACGGGGACGTATTCCAGTCCCTCTATCTCCCCACTGGCGAGGAATTCGGCTATCTTTTCAATGATACTCGTCTGGGGTGTGATCGGGTAAGCCGCCACGACCTGGGTACGGGCGTGCTTGACGGCGTAGGCGGCCGCGTAGTTGCCGCTCACAACCTTTCTGATGGGTTTGTAATCCATACCCAACACCTCACTTCTCCTCTTTCTCCATAGTTATCGCCTTGGTCGGGCACTCGTTCGCGCAGATTCCGCAGCCTTTACAGTAGTCGTAGTCGACCGCCACGTATCCATCTTCTTTTATGTAAATAGCTGGCTCCGGGCAGAACTTCCAGCAGATGTAGCACTTGACGCACTTTTCTTCATCTATCACTGGTATGAACGTTCTCCAGTCGCCGGTGAAGTTGGACAGGGTCGTTCCGAGCGTTACCGGGGCCTCTGGGTATTCATCCACGCTCTTAAGTACGATTTTGACTGCCCCTTCCTTTTTTTCACCAAACAGTGTGTTCAATTTTCTCACCCCGCTTGTACCAAGGATTAAAGGAAATAGAATCAGAGCTCGTAAACCGTCGTCTTCTCGAAAGCCTCTGCGGCTGCCCTGGCGTTCTTCTCGCCAAGGTTACCAGAGAAGACGTCCGTTATGGCCGTCTGGACGTGCTCAAGACTGACGATACCGGTGACCTTCGCGATTGCACCGAGGATGGCCGTGTTGGTTATCGGCAGGCCGAGCACCTCAAGAGCTATTCCTGTTGCGTCAACGAGGGCGAGCTTGCCTGGTTTCTTCTTGAGTTTCTCAAGAACTTCATCCCTGCTCTTTTCAGTGTTTATAATGACGATCCCGCCATCTTTGAGCCCGGCGGTGACGTCGACCGTGTCGAGAAGGCTTGGGTCGAGGACGACGACTATGTCCGGCTCGTATATCTGGGTTTTTATCCTGATCGGCCTCTCGTCGATCCTGGTGAATGCTGTGACGGGCGCTCCACGTCTTTCAACACCGAAGAACGGGAATGCCTGGACGTATTTGCCCTCTTTGAACGCGGCTGAAGCTAGTATGTTGGCGGCAGTAACTGCACCCTGTCCACCTCTACCGTGAAAACGAATCTCCATCATATTTCCTGCCTCCTAAATTTGTCAAAACTTATTCACCCGTTGCATTTATTTAAGTTTCGGTAAGGGGTTAGAGGGCTTTAGACAGCTGCCTTTGGGTATAGATGAACTTGGTGGACCTTTGATGGTTAGAAAAAACCATAATTTCTCGAAAAAGGTTCGGAGGTATATCCGCTACGTTCCGTCCACCTCGCCGCTGGATTAATCCGGCGGACAAAATTTTTAAATGCTTTTGTGGCCTATGTGTTGGTATATAGACTATATATTTGGGGGATGGGCATGGACGGCCTTGCGATAGCGGTGGTTGCTGTGGCTTTCTACATCGCCTGGAACATAGGGTCAAACGATTCTGCGAACGCCATGGGTACCGCCGTTGGTTCTGGCATCCTGAGCTTCAGGCAGGCCACCCTTACCATAGCCATATTCGTGATTATGGGGGCTTATCTGCGTGGGTACCGGGTGATGAAAACCGTCGGCAAAGGCATCGTTCCGTCCGGTTACCTGTCCATGGAGATGGCTGTTATAGCGCTGCTGGCCGCTGGTATATGGGTCACCATAGCCACCGTTAAGGGCCTGCCGGTGTCTACCACCCAGTCCATAGTAGGTGGGGTCATAGGGGTGGGCCTCGCCGTTGGTGCACCCATAAACTGGTTCACCATGTTCAAGATAGCCTCCGCGTGGGTCCTGTCCCCCATACTATCCGGCGTTCTCGCGATAGTCCTTTACAGATTTTACTCATGGGTGGTTTCCCGGCTGAAGAGTGCGTCCACGATAGAGGCCCTTTACAAGGCTCTGGCGGTTCTTGGAGGCTCGTACATGGCGTTTAACTTCGGAACCAACGAGGTTGCCAACGCCTCCGGCCCTATAGTGGGCGCTGGCTTCCTTGAACCGAAAGTTGCCGGGGTTATGGTGGCCATGAGTCTTGCCATCGGCTCCCTGACGTTCAGCTACGCCGTCATGCACACGGTCGGAAAAAAGATAACCTCGTTGGGACCCATATCTGCCTTTGCGGCTCAGTTTGGCTCCGCCATCTCCGTGAGTCTCGCGAACGTTCTTGGTCTTCCCGTTAGCTCCAGTCAATCAATCGTTGGCGGTGTCGTCGGTGTTGGTCTGCTGGTCGGTGAGGGGGTTGAGAGGTCCGTTGTGAGGGACATCCTGTTCGGGTGGGTGGCCACACCACTGACCGCCATCTTCATCTCTTTCGTCGTGTTCAAGCTCTTCGCCGTGGTGGGGCTTGTTTAGTGGTTCTATTTTGACCCCAAGTTTCGTGAGCTCTCTCATCATACCGGTTTGAACGTACGTGTCTATGACCGTTTCCCTCCCGTAAGAGATGTAGAGTGTCTCCCCTATGGAGTTTAGGAGGGCCACCACATGGGGTACCACATCTGGGTCTTCCACGTATATCCGAAATAGCCTGTATTTTGGCAGTGTGAGAACAACGTCTTCAAGCGCCTTATGCAGCTCTTCAAGCTGGCCGAACTTCGCCGAGACGGAGACCACGGCCATGGCGTTGATGGCGGTCTCCTCCGCTACTTCCTTTATCCCCTTTTTCTTGTCTTCAACATCCCCCTCAACCGTTAGATCCCGTTTTGTGAGCACTATGAGTATGGGCTTGTCCAGTGTCTTTAGTTCTCTGAGAACGTTTATCGATGCCCGGAACTTCCACATTATCTCCACCCAAGGCTCGCTCACGTCCAAGGTCAGAAGAACAATATCTGCCTTGGTTATCTCCTCCAGCGTCGAGTGGAACGCCTCGACTATGAAAGGGGGTAGGCCGTCTATGAACCCAACGGTGTCCGTGAGCAGAACTCGCTTTCCGCCGAGCTTGAACCTCCTTGTCGTTGTGTCCAGGGTCGTGAACATCTGCTCCTTAGCCTCTACCTGCTCTCCCGCAAGGGCGTTTAAGAGGGTGGACTTCCCCGCGTTCGTGTAGCCCGCGAGGGCGAGGAGTATGAACCCAACCTCTTCACGTCTCTTTCTCTTTACCTCCCGGTCCTTCTTGACGCGTTCCAGTTCCTTCCTTATTCTTCCCATCCTGTACCGTACGTGTTTAAGGTACTGCTGGGTCTGATACTCCCCCATCCCTTTGAAACCCGCCCTGTCACCGAGCTTCATTCTTTTTATAGCCTCCTTGACCAGCGGCACCTCATAGTGAAGGCGGGCCAGCTCCACCTGTAGCTTTGCCTCTTTTGAGTGGGCCCTTCTCTCGAATATCTCGAGAACCAGCTGCCATCTGTCCATCACATCGACCTTGAGCTCCTTCAATAGGTTGTAGGCCTGGCCAGGCGTGAGCCTGTTTGCGAACACAACCCTGTCCGGTCCGTACGTTTCAACGAGCTCCTTCAGCTCTTTAAGCTTGCCGGGTCCGATGTTGTATTTTGAGTTCTCCCTGCGGCTCTGCTCCACTATAATGAGCACCTCGTAACCCGCGCTTCTTAGAAGCTCCTCGAATTCTTCCCTCCGGACATGCTCCCTGTGGGATTTCCTGATTACTCCTATAACCTTCATCGCTTCTTTTTCGGACCCTCCGTTTATAGTCGTTTGGGCCGTACACCCTCATCCTGGGCGTCTTGCAGGGAGAATTATGGTAAGGAAATGAATGTTATACTTACTCCTCTGTGAGTTTCAGTATCGCCTCTGCGAGGTCGCCGTCTGCTTCCTTCAGGGCCTTCTTTGCGGCCTCGTAGTCAACGCCGGCCTGTTCCATCACAAGTTTTATGTCCTCCTCGGGGATGGTCACAACGGCCTTTACCTCCTCACTCCCCGGGACTATCTGGTAGCTCTTCTCCCCCTGTGCCGTTATGACAGTAACGACGGGATCCCTTAGGATTATCTCTTTCCCCTCCATCCTGATAACTACCTCAGTCACGCCTTCAAGCTCCTCCATCTTGATGCCCATCTGGCGCATGAGCTTCTTCATCTGCCGCGGGTTCATTCCCATCATCGCTACCACCTGGGGAGATTTCCACTCGGATTTTAAAAAGGTTGGCAAAGTTTAGGTGCCCCGCGAAATCCTATTCGGTGGGAGCATGTTGTATATCCCGCGGACGGTCCCCACGGGTTTTCAGATCCTGTTCGGTTTCCTGGGTATAGCCATGCTCTTCCTGACAGTCTTGTTCTTCTTTGACTGGATGGAACGCTATGCCGAGAAAAAGGAGAGAGAAATCGAGGAGGAACTGGAGGAGCTTGAAGACACGGGGGAGCTGTACTAGTCAGATTATTCCCCCTTTTCTCCATGGAACTTCGAGGTCTCTTCGTTGGCCTTCATAATCTTCGCCCTGTACTCCTCGTACTTCCTTCTTGCCTCTTCTGCCCTCCCCGTCTCGCCCAAGTAGTCGTAGGCCTCAGCAACGTGCTTCCACCACATGGGGTCTTGCTCCGCCTCTTTCAGGCAGTACTCAAGGAACTTCTGGTATGACTGCATAGCGAGCTCTTCCTTTCCAAGCTTTCTCGCTATGTTTCCAACGTCCTCATAAAAGACTCCTTCTTCCTGTGCTTCCTTCTGGTAGTATTCAAGCGCCCTTCCCCATGCCTCTCCGGCTTTCTCCTCGTTTCCAAGCTCCTCGTAGAGCTTCGCCACGTCCTCCCAGAACCACGGCTCCTCCTCGGCGTAGCGCTCAAGGGCTTTGGCGGCCCGCTCCATGTTCCCGGCCTTCTTCCAGTACTCGTGGGCCTCCTTCAGGTAGTAGGTGTCCTTCTCCTTGTCGTAGAGGGCCTCATAGATCTCGGCGGCTTTCTCGTACTTCTCGGCCTTCTCGTAGGCCCAGGCGGCGCTCTCCATCCAGCCGAGCTTCATGTACATCTCGGCAGCCTTCAGATAGTTCCCGCCCTTTTCGTATTTTCTGGCGGCCGCCTTGTACTTGCCCGCCTTTTCAAGACTGCCTGCGCTCTTGAAGCGGTCGCCTATGCTGAGGTCGGGTTCGCTTATGTACCAGATGCCGAAGGCGAACAGGGCCATGAAGAACAGGATGATTCCCCCGATGATCCTCAGGTCCCGCCAGGCCCAGCTCAGGTACGTGGCGTACCCGCTTATCGCGGTCAGTATGGCCAGGA
The DNA here is from genome assembly GCF_026988555.1 of Thermococcus sp. NCBI lineage: Archaea > Methanobacteriati > Methanobacteriota > Thermococci > Thermococcales > Thermococcaceae > Thermococcus > Thermococcus sp. The sequence continues at coordinate 9,768 of NZ_JALSLB010000057.1, forward strand.
CTGTCCCGTATTTCCAGCTTTCTGCGTAGAGAGTTAACCCCGTGAAGAACAGCAGGATCAGTGTAAACCCAAGGAATCCAAGTACGAGGACCACCTGGAGGAGCAGTTTCCAGCCCCCGTACCATACTATCCCCGCGGCTATCCCAAGGATTACAACGAGGAAACCCAGTATGTAGGCTTTCAGCTTATCCATTTTTTCACCCCCTCTATCTCAAGCAGGAACAGTTTATAGTCGATTTTCGGCGTGTAGTACCCGATTCCATCTGCGGAAATCACCCTGTGACAGGGAACCACAGGAGGGTATGGATTCCTTCTCATTGCGCCTCCGATGGCGCGTGGAGATGTTCCGAGGGCCTTTGCAAGCTCGCCGTACGTTATGACGTTTCCTCTTTTAATCCTTTTTGTTAGAAATTCATAAACCATTCGCTCGAATGGCGTAACTCCGTTGAAGCTCAGCTCCTTGAGCAACGCCGCGTTCTCGGTCTTCCCCGTGAGGGTCTCCACCACCATCTCGGGGAACGGCGAATTCGTGCCCACGCGCTGGACTTCCACATCAACCCCCCTGGCGGTTAGGAACGATGTCAGCTCGTGAATCCTCTTCTCCAGGAAGTCCCTCCCGTCTAGAGAAAACACTATTCCGTCGATCTTCTCCTCAAATATGACCGCTGTCCATAACTCCACATCTGAGATCCTGAACCTTCTAACGTCGAGCATTTTTCTCCCTCGTAGGTCCGGTGGGTGCCCCTTTTATGACCTGTTCTGAGGATCGCCTCTATACAGGAAAGTCTTTAAGCTGGAGATTTAAATCACTTTCCGGTGGGCTCATGAGGAGGGACCGTTTGGCGTGGGTCTTTTATCTTCCGGGTATGGGAGTGTTTCTGTACCTCCTGCTGGCCGTGATAATGCTGATGTTCTCTTCAGAGGGTGCGGTCATCCTTGGGAAGCGGGTACCCGCACAGGAGTTTCTGCTTATTGAGCTTCCTCCGCTGTCCTTTGGGTTCCTTTCCCTTGCGGTTGTGGTGAGAAGGACGAGGTTCTTTGCAATGTTCTCCCTGGGTGCGGCCCTTATGATGTTCGCGTCCCAGCGGCCGGATATCCCCCTGCTTCAATACGTGGCTTTCCTGCCTTTCTTTGGAGCCGGTGTTCTCAACCCCTCGGAGAACCAGCCGTTGAGCCTCAACGAGAGGGTGGTGAACACGTTCATAGCCGCCGCCTCGATCTTAACGTTCGTGCACTTCAGAACCTCCATAGTGGGAACCCTTGGGGCCGTCTACTGGATACCCGTACTGCTGTGTGCGTTCGGTGTTTTTCTCCTGATAACAAAGAACCGGGTTCTTAGTACGGCGGGTCTCCCTTTGATTGCGGGATTGCTTGGGGTTTTAACCTACGTGCTTTATCCCGCTTTCGTTTGCCCCTTTGCGGCCTCCATGCTGCTGGCTCTTTATACGTTTGTCCCGTTAAAAAAGCTCGTGAGGTGAGGTTATGAGGATTTACGTGCTCGGTGCGGGTTCAATTGGCTCCCTTTTCGGGGCCCTTTTGACTAGGGCGGGCCATGATGTCACCTTAATCGGAAGAAAGGATCAGGTGAAGGCGATTGAGGGGAGGGGCCTTAAGGTGGTGGGACACGAGGAGTTCACCGTCTATCCCAGCGCGGAGCTCCACGTTCCAAGCGAGCCCCCAGACCTCATGATACTTGCCACGAAATCGTATTCCACAAAAGAGGCCCTCAACTGTGCATCCAGCAGTATCGGGTCTGAAACATGGGTTCTCAGCATACAGAACGGTCTGGGCAACGAAGACCTGGCGCTCAAGTTTACGCAGAACGTCCTCGGCGGTGTCACGACCAACGGGGCGATGCTGGTTGAGTGGGGGGTTGTGAGGTGGACTGGAAAGGGGGTGACCATCATTGGGCGTTACCCTACGGGAGCTCATCCCTTCGTCGAGGAGGTTGTCGCGGCGTTCAGGGGGGCGGGTCTTGAGGCAGAGGCAACGGAAAACGCCGTGGGGTGGAAGTGGGTTAAGGCGATAGTAAACTCCGTCATAAATCCGCTGGGTGCGATCCTCGAGGTCAAGAACGGTGCCTTGCTTGAAGACCCTTGGCTTGAGGGCATCTCCGTTGAGATAGCCCGCGAAGGCTGTACGGTTGCCCAGCAACTGGGGGTGGAGTTTGACGTGCACCCCCTGGAACTCCTGTGGGACACCCTGAGGAGGACGCGGGATAACTACAACTCAATGCTCCAGGATCTCCGGAGGGGCAGACCGACCGAGATAGACTACATAAACGGCAAAATAGTGGAGTACGCTAAGGGTCTGGGCCTGGAGGCGCCCAGAAACGAACTCCTATGGGCTCTCGTAAAGGCCAGAGAGAAAAAATAAATAAAGTCCTCTGAGTATCTAAACTGGGGGATGATCATGGGAATATTCGGTGGAAAGGAGAGCGATGTTTTCAAAGCCATCGACGATCACCTTCGGGTTGTGGAGGAGTCGTTGGTCGCGTTTAAAGCCCTGATGAACGCGTACCTCTCCGGTGACCTTGAAAACGCCAAGGCTTTTGAAAGGGAGGTCGGGGCGCTTGAAAGTAAGGCCGATGGTCTCAGAAGGAGCATAGAGACGATGCTTTACGAGGGGGCCTTCCTGCCAGCAAACCGGGGGGACTACGTGCGTCTATCCGAGCTTGTGGATCAGGTAGCGGACGCGGCTGAAAGCGCTGCCCACACGCTGATACTCGCCAAACCAAAGGTTTCCGATGAGCTGAAGGGGGAGATCCTCCGTCTCGTGAACTCCACGGTGGAGACATACCGGTTGCTGATGGAAGCCGTGAACGCACTCAACATCGACGTCGACAAGGCACTTGAGCTTTCTAAGGCGGTGGAGGATGCTGAAGAAGCCGCTGATGCGGTTGAGTATGACGTCAAGGGTAAACTTTTTGAGAGTGAGACTGTTACGACCTACGCTAAGGTGATCTGGAACCAGGTGCTCACCAAGGTGGGTGATATAGCCGACAGGGCGGAGGACGCCTCGGATCAGGTCATGCTCATGGCGATAAAAAGAAGGGGATGAGGTGATGGAGATGGTGAAAGTTCTTGTTGCGGCACCTCTGCACGAGAAGGCGATAGAGGTTCTGAAGAACGCCGGTTTTGAGGTTCTTTACGAGGAGTACCCGGATGAGGGGAGGCTCATCGAGCTTGCTGAAGACGTTGACGCTATTGTCGTCAGGAGTAAGCCCAAGGTGACTAGGAAGGTCATCGAGGCCGCCCCTAACCTTAAGGTCATCGGAAGGGCCGGCGTCGGTCTGGACAACATCGACCTTGAGGCCGCCAAGGAGAGGGAAATAAGGGTCGTCAACAGTCCCGCCGCCTCAAGCAGGAGTGTTGCGGAGCTTGTTCTGGCGATGATGTTCAACGTCGCTAGGAAAGTGTCCTTCGCTGATCGGAAGATGAGGGAAGGTGTCTGGGCCAAGAAGCAGTGCATGGGGATCGAGCTTGATGGCAAGACCCTTGGAATAGTCGGCTTCGGTAGGATAGGCTATCAGATAGCCAAGATAGCCAAAGCCCTTGGCATGAAAGTCCTGCTCTACGACCCCTACCCGAACGAAGAACGGGCCAAAGAGGTTGAAGGGAACTTTGTTGACCTCGAGACCCTCCTGGAGGAGAGCGATGTGGTTACTCTCCACGTCCCGTTAGTGGAGCAAACCTACCACCTCATCAACGAGGAGCGCCTTAAGCTCATGAAGAACACGGCGATACTAATCAACGCGGCGAGGGGAGCTGTTGTTGACACAAACGCTCTCGTTAAGGCCCTCCGGGAGGGCTGGATTGCCGGTGCCGGCCTGGACGTCTACGAGGAGGAGCCGCTCCCGAAGGATCACCCGCTCACCAAGCTCGACAACGTGGTTCTAACTCCTCATATAGGCGCCTCAACCGTCGAGGCCCAGATGAGGGCCGGCGTTCAGGTGGCGGAGCAGATAGTCGAGGTTCTGAAGGGATGATGCCCTCCTCTTCTTTATCCCGTTTCAACTTCTCTCAAATCTCGCCAGCATACCGGCAAAGTTCGCTGGAAAAGTTTACCAGTATAGTGGTACGATTTTGATGAGAAGTTTGCCAGTATAGTGGTAAACTTTATAGGGAGTTTGAACCAGTTCCCCCCATGAACGTTGAAGAACTCAAGAGAGTATTAGCTGATCAGTGGGTACCCTGAGCAGAAAGCTTGAGCGGGAGAACATCGTCGGGAGAGAGCTGAAGGGGAGGATCGTTGCTAACTTCAACCCAACGGCTCACATAATAACCGGGCCGAGGCGCTCCGGAAAATCCGTTCTCTCGGCAACCCTTCCCGGCAGACCACTCTATGTAAACTTTGAGGATCCTGCGATGGCGGGTTTCGCGATTGGAGACTATAGGAGGCTTATGCAGGCAGGTTACGAGCTTTTTGGTCAGTTTGATTACGTGGTTCTTGACGAGGTTCAAGAAGTCGAGGGCTGGGAAAGGATGGTTTCGGTTCTTAGGGACGACTATCCAACAGTCGTTACCGGGAGCAATGCCCGGCTTCTTTCACGGGAGTTCGCAACGTATCTGACTGGAAGATACCTGAGCTATACACTCCTGCCGTTCTCGTTCAGGGAGTTTTTAACGTACAGGGAAATTGAGCCGGATGTTAAGACAACGAGAGACGAGGCTCTGATAAAGAGGGCTTTGATTGAGTACATCGGGCGCGGTGGCTTCCCGGAGGCTCTGCACTTCGGCAGGGAGTACCTCATAAATCTCTACAACGATATCATCACGAGGGACGTGGTAGTCCGCTATGGCGTTAGAAACGTCCGCGAGCTGAAGGAAGTCGCCTTCTACCTCTTCTCGAACTTCGCCGGACGATTTACATACAGCAAGACAAAGAACGCCCTCGGAATCGGCAACATCGAGACGGTGAAGAACTACGTTGGGTACCTTGAATCCGCCTACCTGATTTTTGAGCTTCCCAAGTTCTCCTTCAAGCCCAAAGAGGTCGTGAGGAGCGATAAGAAGGTCTACGCAGTTGACACGGGAATGCTCAATGCGGTCCTTCCAAAGGTTTCGGAAAACATCGGTAGGCTCATGGAGAACGCCGTTTTCATCGAACTCCTGCGGTTCAAATATTACAGGAGACCCGGCCTTGAACTCTACCATTACAGAGACAGCAAGGGCGAGGTGGACTTTGTTGTTAGGGATAAAGGGGAGACCGAACTCATACAGGTTACGTATGCCTCGGGTGAGGACGAGGTAGCTTCAAGGGAAGTGGAGAACCTTTTCAGGGTTATGAAACTGTTCCGCGTGAAAACTGGGACGCTCGTGACGTGGGACTACTCCGGTGAGATAAGGCGAGACAACCTAACCGTTAAGGCTGTTCCGCTCTGGAGGTGGTTTTTAAATTTTCGCGTCAACCTTTTTAATCCCAAACGCAACTTTCAACAGGTGAATGCCAATTGATTGATGCCGTCGTCGAGGCGATAAGGCTGGCCGTCACGAGGATTCCCGATGATGTCGTTTTGGCCCTCAGGGAGGCTTACGAGCGAGAGGAGAGCAAAATAGCGCGCTTCAACCTCAGAAACATTCTCAAGGCCATAGAGATTGGTAAAATCGAGTCCATTCCCGTCTGTCAGGACACGGGCACGGTGACCTTCTTCGTCGAGGCCGGCGTTGAGAGTCCCTACCTCGGTGGACTCAGAGGCCTGCTCACCGAGGCTACGAGGAGGGCAACTCATGAGATTCCCCTCCGGCCAAACGCCGTCGACGTCCTTACCGGAGGGAACTCCGGCGACAACACGGGCAGGGACGTTCCCCTAATCCACTGGGAGCTTGTTCCGGGGGATGCGATAAGGATAGCCGTTCTTCCAAAGGGAGGGGGAAGCGAGAACTGCTCTGCTCTGGCTATGCTGATCCCTGGGGAGGGTTGGGAGGGGCTAAAGCGCTTCGTAGTCGAGCACGTTAAAGCCTGCGGCGGAAAGCCCTGTCCTCCGGTTATCCTCGGGATAGGTGTCGGTGGGGGCGCAGACCACGCCCTGCTCCTGGCCAAAAAGGCCCTGCTGAGAAAAGTGGGGGAGAGGAATCCCGACGGGAGAATAGCGAAGATCGAGGCCGAGCTCCTGGAGGAGGTCAACTCCCTGGGAGTAGGCCCGATGGGCATGGGCGGAAAAACAACCGCTTTGGACGTCAAGATAGAGGTCGCCCACAGGCACCCCGCGAGCTTCCCGGTAGGTCTGGTCGTCCAGTGCTGGGCCAACAGGAGGGCGTTCGTCGAGATAGAGCCCGACGGGAGTGCTGTGGTCAGGGGTTAGAATCTCTGGAAAGCCAGGAATTGACGTCTCTTTCGTCGAAGAGCACTGTGAGCTCTTCAAAGAGTCCCCTGTAGAGGTAGTCGTTGTCCCGGAGCTTTTCCAGGCCCGTTTCCAGGTATTCTTCCCCATCTTCCCCCCTGAGTTCTCTCAGGATTCCGATGAGTAAGTATGCCGTCCATCCCAGGGGGTAGTTCGTGCTCTGTGTTATCTCCGCCATTTTCTTAGCCTGGTTCTCGGCTTTTCCGTACTCTCTCAGCCCCATGAGGGACACCGTCAGCCTGAAGAGCGCGTCCAGAGCTCTGCGATAGTTTCTAACCCACAGGAAGTACTCAGCCGCCTTCCCTGCGTTGCCAGCGGCCTCGTTGAAGTTTCGGAGGTAATACTGGACTATACCCATCTGAAGGTACCCGAGGTTCATCATGAATGGGAGGCTGTAGGCCTTAGCCGTCTCAAGGCCCTCCCTGTAGTATGTCAGCGCCCGCTGGAGCTCGCCGAGCTCGACGTAGAGGTAGCCTATGTGGTAGAGGATCAGCGCCTCGAGTTCGGGATACGGCTCCGGGTAGCTCCTCACTGCCTCAAGCTCTTTGAAGGCGCTTTCTAGGGCCTTCTCGCGCTCCCTCTTGAACGTCCGCACCTTCGTGAGCTCGATGTAGTACCCCAGCTTGATGTACGGGTCGTCTCTGTGGCTTCTGAAAATTTCCTCGAGCTCACTGAGAGTCTCTTCCGCCAGTTCGATGTTTCCCATCTCACAGTGGACGTCGACGAGCATCATTAGGATGTCAAACCTGTGAAAGTCCCCTTCGATGCCCTCCAGGGCTTTATGCCAGAGACCCAGCGCCCTCTCGAAGAATCCTCTGTTGAAGTAGAGCCTCGCCATCTCCTTCTTTGCGTAGGGACTATCCTCCACCTTTCTGAGGAGTCTCATGTATGCCGTCGGAAAGTCCAGTGCAACCCTCCAGAGCCTTCTTATCCTCAGTTCGGTGATATCAGCTATCATCTCCTCGTCTCCCAGCCTGGTGACATACTTGAAGGCCGTTAAGAAATCCCTGGCGGTGTTTTTCTCCAGGAGATACGAGATGTACTCCCTGTAATGGCTCTTCTCATCAACCTCACTGATCTCCCTTATGAACGCCCTGAGGAGGTCATGGAGGTAATAGTTCTCGCCCTTTCTCTCCACGAGTCCCTTGTTCAGGAGGGAGTACAGGACCAGGAATGCACTTCCGTACGTCATCCTCTTGAGGGCCGGTAACTCCACGGGCTCATCGAACAGTGCCAGAACCTGGAGCACAAGCCTCTCCCTCTCGTCCAGCTTCTCGTATATCTCCCCCAGCAGGTATTCGAAGAGGGAAGCCCTGTCCCCAGCTACTTCCCGGGCCTCCGCGGCGAGGGCGAGGAGCAGGGGATGACCCAGGGTTAAGTGGTGTAACCTTACTGCCTCCTCGGGTGTTATGCCCGGTATCCTGAGACTCAAAAGCCTGTGAGACTCCTCGACTTTCAACCCCTCGAGGTGTATGAAAAGAACCCTCTCGTAATCCACCCGTGGTTTTTCCCTTGATATGAGGATGAGCTTTCCCCTCTCGACTCTGGAGGATAGGAACCGCAGGAACGACTCGATTTCACCATCGGTGCACTTGTGGACGTCCTCGAAGACGACGACTGAGCGTGTTTTCTCAATCCCCTCGAGAATCAGCCCCTTCATGGATTTGGGATCCCGTCCTCCGGCGCGCAGGTATTCGATCAGTTCAGGGAACCCCTTCATGTTCAGGTGGAGTGCCATCCGCCAGGCGATGTACTCAAGGCTCTCGCTCCCATCCATTGGATACCAGAAGGCGTCATCGAAGGCCCTTGCCACGAGGCTGGATTTCCCTATCCCGGCTATCCCGAACACGGCTACGACCGGGGAGCTCCCTTTGAGGAGTTTCAGTTCCTCATCCCTCCCGACGAAGTTATCCACCTCCGGAGCGCTGGATGCCGAGAGCGGCTGGGGGCGGTGGTAAACGGTCTCCCCCATAACCACCTTGACTCCCCCCGCTGTAAAACGGACGCTGAACTCATCGCACTTGAGGGAGTATAACTTGACGTTTCTGCCCCTCAGCCGAACCCACCTTCCCTCAACGATGCCCATCCTCTCAAGGCCCCTTAATCCTCTTGAGATCTGCGTTTCGTCCTTCTGGAGAAGCCGGGCTATCTCCCTTGTGTTCAGGGAGTCTGTCCTGAGGAGTGAGATTATCTGGAGGTTCGTCTCGCTGAGAATCGATTTCAGCACGGACACGTCGTTCGAAAAGTTCACGCAACCCTCTCCGGAACCGGTGGTTAACCCGCGGCCGGTTTTTAGTTTATTACGCTTTCAAAGTTTTTATAGTTGCCGGAAAATGGGCGGGTCATCCGACCCGCCCCAGGGCATCCTGAATCTCGGTCAGGAGGTACCTCTCCTCCGCCCGGAGAACCTTGACAACTGTTTCCCTGTTCACCCCCGTTTCCCTCGTTATGTAGTCCACCATCTCCCTCTTTATCTCCCTTATCATTCTCCTCCCCTCTTTAGGGGCACGTTGAGGAGAATCAGGCCGACGAGCGAGATGATCGCCAGGCCCAGGAAGGCGGGGTTTCTTCCGTTCTCTTTATCGGGAAGCTCATATCTGAGCATCCCACCGTCAATCCCCACGTTCTTTGCCCCATCCGGGAGGACTATCGTTGCGGTCTCGATGAGCCTCCCATCACCCCCTGAAATCGGCTGGACCAGGGTTAGGACCACCGTGTTCCCGTTCTGACTTGAGAGGGTCATGTCGCCGTCTCCGAGGTCAAGCTCCCAGTGGTCACCCCTGTTGATAGCCGCTCCGAGCATGGTGTACGTTGCTTTGACGCCGTTATTGGAGTCGTCCCATTCGATTTTCATGTCCCTATACTCGGTGTCGCTTCTCCTGTTCTCGAACTCCCTCCTCAGCATGTATGTGGTCGGGTACGTCTCCTTCATCTGGAGGTAGAGGTTGGGGGTGAGGTGCCATGCCTCCTCCACATGGGCGTTCCCCACGTTGTCCAGCGTAACTTTCATCGTTCCGTCTATCTTATACTCCACTATCTTGACCTCCCCCGCGACGAGGGGCGCCGCAAGGAGGAGCAGTATAACAAGGGTCACGATCGTTTTCATCTTCATCCCCCCAGGTTGAACGTTTCTACGATGTGTTCGCCCATCTGGTTGTACTCGCTGTTTCCGGCAGGGAAATCGTAGATAACGGCGAAGCCAACCCCGTTTGCCGTGAAATACCTCGCAGCGGCGGAGTATTTCCCGTAGTCCGTTCTAAGGCTATACGCTACCGCGTACACGCTCTGGCCCATCAAGCTCGCCTCGCCATCCTGGCGATCTGTTATCTCGACCCCTGCATCTACCAGGCTTCCCTCGAAGGCCTGGGCCATGTCTTCAACGCTTGCCCCCCGGGAGTAGAGAACAATAAACTCGAATTCCTCGTCGGGGCTCAGGAGATAGACGTAGCCGCCGTAGTCCTCCGGCGCGTCCCAGTTGGCCGGATAGTTGAATGAGAAATAGGTACCGTGGTAGGAGTCCCACCCACCGTTTCCGACATCATCTCCGCCGTTTCCACCTCCGGGGTTCCCTCCGTTTCCACCGGCGCCCCCGTTGTTTGCCCCGTTTTCACCCGCGTTGCCCGCTCCAGCGTTCAGGCCTATCCCCCACTTTGAGAGGATATCCGCCTCCAGGGATGGTAGCTCCGGCGGGACTATTCCGTTGGAGTGTTCCTCCGCGACGTCTATGATGTCGTGCGGGCCGTTCATTGCCATCTTCCAGCTCTTCTCCATGCCGATCTGGACAGCTTCCTGGAATGAAACCCCTTGGTTTATGGCGGTTGCCTCAACGGGTATTATGGCGCCGCTGGGCAGTTCTATCAGCGGAAAGGCGTGCCCTGGCATGAGGACTATGTACGCCTTGAGTCCCTGTGACATCGCCAGGGAGGCGAACCAGAGGGCCAGGTCCACGCAGGTTCCGCTCTTGTCCCGGATCACGTCCCTCGGAAACATTATGTGCTCTGCAAACTTGCCCGTCCAGTAGCCTTCTCCCTCGGTCTTGTAGGAGAAACCGTTTCTCACGGCGAGCTCCCACATGCCGCTGAGGCTTTTTATCGCCTCATCGTCGCTCAAGCTTGCCCCCGCTCCCCCGGCCAGCTTGTTGCCGAGGTCAGCGAATTCTCTGACAACGGGGTCACTTGGCGTTACCCACGCAGCAAGAAGCGGGGCGTTGCTGAAGGTGTCGTAGAAGCTCCCCGTGCTCTCTTCGGGGTTGAGCGAGGAAAAGACGAAGTCATTGGCTCCAAGTATTGAAAGGGGCTTTGTAACGCTCTCCTCTCTTGTTTCACCGTTCACCTCGTAGGTCACGGTTATACGTACGTTTGATGGGGTTGAGGCCGATAAACGGGTGACGTCACTCGAAAGGATGGGGTAGTAGAGGTCGACTATGGTTTCACCCGGCAGGAGGAGAGGGTATCTCCTCTCGGTCTCTGGAGCATAGTTGTCGATCGAATACTTTATCCGGATGTTCTTTATGGTTCCTTCTCCATCGTTCATCAGAACCGTCTTCGTCGCCCAGAAGTCGAGCTTCGGGTTGCCGTAAACCTTGTAGGCCCCGGACATTACCTGATCCTTTGAGTATACCTTGTACTCAAGCTTTCCCATGCCGTCCTTCTCGAAGGCCCCGGTGTAGCTGGCTATCGAGACCACGAGAAGAAGGACCAGCATCGCGGAAGTAACAACTTTGGCTTTCATGGAATCACCTAATTAAAAATCCGCGGGCTCGTACTTATGGGCTGGGTTTGACTCCACCTGCCAAACCCGAAACTGCTTTAAGGACTCCATATCAGGGCCTATTATGAGGCTGAGAACTCCCCTGCGAGAGAGGGACGTCCTGAATCTCAGGGCCGGCGAGGTCGTTTACCTCTCGGGGGAAATAGTTACGGCCCGGGATTTGGCACACAGAAAAATCCTTGAGCTGGCCGGGAAAGAGCTTCCCCTCAACCTTGAGGGCGCGGTAATCTACCACTGCGGGCCAGTCGTGAGGAAAACCAGCGGGGGTTACGAGATTGTCTCTGCAGGCCCCACGACCAGCGCGAGAATGAACCGCTACCTAGAGGGGGTTCTCTCCCTCGGCGTCCGCGGGATAATAGGAAAGGGAGGCATGGATGCCGGGCCGTTTAAAGGCCGAGCCGTTTACTTCGCCTTCACCGGCGGAGCCGGCTCCCTCGCGGCGAAGAGCGTAAAGCGCGTCGTTGACGTTCTCTGGCTGGAAGAGCTCGGTATTCCCGAGGCGGTGTGGGTTCTTGAAGTCGAGGACTTCCCGCTGATTGTGGCGATAGACGCTAACGGTAGCTCCCTCTACGGTCGTTGAGGGGTGCTATCTCCCGCTCGTAGAACTCCCTCCAGCGCCTCAGCCTCTCCTCCACCTCTTCCCCGCGCACGCGTATTCTTGCAACGTTTTCACGCATCGCTTCCTCTGCGACCGCTCTGGCCACCCTCGGGTGGACCTCCGGGTGGAAGGGGGACGGGATTATCTCCTCCTCGCTCGGCTCTATTACCGACGCCATCGCCTTTGAAGCCGCTATTATCATGCCGTCGGTTATGGTTCTGGCCCTGACGTCAAGTGCTCCCCTAAAAATCGCAGGAAAGCCGAGGAGGTTGTTCACCTGGTTCGGGTAGTCGCTCCTTCCCGTCGCTATTATCCTCGCCCCGGCTTTCTTCGCCTCCTCCGGAAGTATCTCGGGGGTTGGATTTGCCAGCGGAAAGACTATCGCGTCGTCGGCCATGAGCTCTATCCACTCCGGCTTTATAATGCCGGGTCCGGGCCTCGTGAAGGATATGAGCACGTCGGCGCCGTTTAGAGCTTCCACTGGGCCGCCCTCGATTCCCTCACCGTTCGTTTTGGAGAGCAGTTCTCCCCTGTGGGGAAAGAGTTCCTCAATCGGCAGGTCGGGGGTCAGGACCCTCGGCTTTCCATCGACCAGCTCCACAACCCTGACGTTCTCCGGCCTTACCCCCGCCCTGGTAATTATCTTCAGCGTCGCGAAGCCGGCCGCCCCGGCACCGAAAAGGGCGACGATTATCCCGTCCAGCCTCTTGCCAACGACATTGAGGGCGTTTATCAGCCCTGCCAGAACAACCGAAGCCGTCCCCTGCTGGTCGTCGTGGAAGACTGGAACCTCCAGCTCGCTGCGGAGCCTTTCGAGGATGTAGAAGCACTTTGGCGATGCTATGTCCTCAAGGTTTATCCCCCCGAAGGAGGGCGAGATGGCCTTGACGACTTCGATGAACCTCTCGGGGTCCTTCTCGGCCAGAACGAGCGGGAAAGCATCCACCCCACCAAAGGCCTTGAAGAGCAGAGCCTTCCCCTCCATGACGGGGAGTGCCGCCGAAGCCCCGACATCGCCGAGGCCCAGCACCCTCGTGCCATCGCTTACAACAGCGACCGTGTTGCACCTGTTGGTGTACTCGCAGGGGTCTTCTCCGTTTGCTATCGCCATCGATACCTCCGCCACACCGGGGGTGTAGGCGAGGCTGAGGGTTTCCTTCGTGAGGGGAACCTTGGGGATGAGCTCAATCTTTCCGTTTCCGGGGAAGTTGTCTCTGTGGAACTCGAGAGGGGTCTTTGCTTGTGTATCCATCTCAACCGCCTTCTTCCATGAGCTTCCCGGCCCCTGTTTCCATTCCTATCCTGTTGAGTTCCCTGAGGACCCCCAAGTAGATTGGGATGCCGAGTTTGAGCCTCGTCTCCATGGTCAGGAAACCTTTCTCCCCGTGCACCCATATCCTCTCAAAACGCGGATGTTTTTTCAATGCCTTTAGCTCGGATATCATGGATTCCATCCTCGACTTAAACTCCTCAACCGGGGTGAAGTTCTCGATCTTTATCGCCATGAAGAAGTGGTCGACCTCGCTGTTTCGCTCTTCGGTGTTCCCCACGTGTCTGCTCCACGTCCCGCCGCTTAGAACGCCCGTGAGAACGTCGACCATGAGACTGAGTCCGTATCCTTTGTGGCCGCCGAGGAGCTCGCCTAGACCCCCTAGGGGCAGCAGGGCGCCGTTGGAGAAGACATCCTTAACGTCCGTTGTTAACCTCCCCTCCCCGTTAATTGCCCACCCCTCTGGGATGGGTTCCCCCTTCCTCCTGTAGACCTCGAGTTTCCCTATGGGGACAATGCTCGTTGCCATATCCAGGAGAAACGGTCTTCCACGGGTGGGGGCCGCTACTGAGATTGGGTTCGTGCCGAGGAATCTCTCGACGCTTCCGGTGGGTGCAACGAGGGGACGGGAGTTCGTCATGCTGATTCCTATCATATCCCTCTCTGCGGCCATGAGGGAGTAGTAGCCCGCTATCCCGTAGTGATTGCTGTTCCTTACGGCGACTACTCCTATTCCGGATTTTTCGGCCTTTTCAATGGCGAGCTCCATTGCGAGCCTGCCCACAACCTGTCCGAGTCCTTCATCTCCGTCCACTAGGGCGTAACTCGGTCCTTCTCTCAAAACCCGTATTCTTGGGTGAACGTTAACACCGCCACTCCTTATCCCGTCCACATATCGTCTAAGCCTCTGGACCCCGTGGCTCTCAACACCCCTGAGATCTGCCATCACTAGGTTGTCTGCAACGATTTTGGCGTCTTCCTTCGGGATACCGATACTCTCGAGCACACGGCTCACGAACGAGAAGAGTCTTTCCTTTGGAACCCTCACGTAATCCCCATCCGGGGAACCCTTCTCATAGGAAGTCATCGAATCACCGGGTATAGTTTATGGTTAGGGGTTAAATACTTCTCCCCCGTGGAGACCAAAAGCTTTTAAAGTCAGGTCGAGTTCACTAATACCGGGTGTGGGCCGGTAGCTCAGCCTGGTATGAGCGCCGCCCTCGCAAGGCGGAGGCCGCGGGTTCAAATCCCGCCCGGTCCACCACAAATGTTTTTACGCTTATGTGTGATATCCTTTACGGGTGGTGCGATGGGATCTATTGAGGATTTCTTTGGATCCGGAGATTCCAGTGAGGTCGTTAAGAGCCTTTCCAGCTCATCGCCCAAAGCCATTTTGAGCTATCTGATAACATCATCGAAGCGCGTTTTGTCAATTTACGCTCTCATGAGGGATTCACTCCCTAAGGGATATGGCAAGGTGCGGTTTTCCAGATTCGTGGATATGAAGGGCAAGCAGGTTGAAAACCTGTGCAAAATTGCCTTGAAACTCTATCCTGAGGCTCTTTCCCATGACCTCCCCGAGGAAGTTCCAAACATATCGTTCTCGACAACTGGGGATTACCTGTCGACACTCAGAGCCGTTATTAGGATTGAGGGGGATCAACTGGATGCACTCAAAAATCTCGTCGGCAACGTTAGCGACCCTGACGTTCGGGCCATCATAGGGGATACCATTGAGAGTATAAAGAACATAGTTTCCCTTCTTTCTATGGAGATCCAGCGGGTTGAAAAGGCCGATAGCAGAGCGAAGTTTGCCGAGTTCGTAAAGGAGCTGGTCGGTGATAGGGATGGACGAATTTGAACTCCTGAAGAAGCTCGTATCAATTCCCTCGCACTTTGGAAACGAGGAGGAAATCTCGCGCTTTCTGGAGCTTTTCCTTAGAGAGCACGGTTTCAGCGTCGAGACCGTGGAGGTGGAGGGCTTTGGGAGCGACATAATCGCCCGCCTGCCAGGGTACGGTCCCACCGTTGTTCTCAACGGTCACATGGACACTGTGGGCCTCTCCGACGGTTGGAGGAAGAACCCCTGGGGGGAGCTTGAGGGTGACCGCTTCTACGGTCTAGGTAGTGCGGACATGAAGGCCGGTCTGGCAGCCCTTCTGGCGGCGTTCGTGGAGCTTGGCGAGCTTCCCAGAGACGAGAGGCCGAACGTTATTCTAACCGCGGTCGTTGATGAGGAGGGGTACTCCAGGGGAACGTGAAAATTGATCGAGGACAGGAAGCTGGACAGGGCGGACGTTGTCCTCGTTGCCGAACCGACGAACGAAACGCTTATGCTGGGGGCTCGCGGAAGGTTCGTGGTTCAGTTGGAGGCTTTCGGAAAGAAGGCTCATGCCGCCAGGCCTGAACTGGGGGTGAATGCCATTGAAGAACTCGGACGGTTTGTGGGAGCCCTTGGACGGATTCGTTTGAGGAGACATGGAAAGCTTGGGCGGGGTTCCTACTGCACGCTTCACATTGAAGGTTCCGCGGATGGCCTCAGTGTTCCTGACAGTGCTGTTGCCCTCCTGGACAGACACGTTGTGGTTGGGGAGGACTGGGATGGAGTGGTCACGGAACTCACGGGTCTGACGGAGAAGCTGGGGTTAAAATCGAACCTTCGGATCTCCCGGTTCCCCAGGCCAACCCCGGATATGCGTCCCTACGTTGTTAGGGAAAACAACCACTTTGTGAACCTCTTTAGGAAGGTTTATCGCCGTCTTTTTGGCTCCATACCGGACATCACGTACGGCAGGAGCGTGGGGGACTTCAACTACCTCGCGACCTACCTGGGGGTGCCCACGCTGGTATACGGGCCCGTTGGTAGAAACTGGCACTCCGCGGATGAATGGGTCGGCGTCGACTCCTTGAAGAGGGTTAAGAGGTTTTACGTTGAATACCTGAAGGCCCTCGCAGAATGAAAAATGGGGGGCCTCACATCTTCTTCCCCACGAGAGCCCCAAGGACGAAGGCGCCAACGGCTATGGAGATCCATAAAGCCTCGTTGTCTGCGTTTCCCCTGGTCTGGCCCGGAGTTGGACTTGGACTGGAGGTGCTGCTGGGTACGGTCATGGTTGGTAGCGGCGCCGGCGAGCTCGTGTTCGTTGAGGTCTCCTCGCCCTTTGGTGGGGCACTCAGAAAGAGCTGGGCGGTTTCCCTGGCGTACTGGTAGAATATCATCGCGGTCTGGAGGTCTTCGGGTTTTCCGCTCTTTTCATAGCTCTCAGCAAACTCATAGTACGCCACCGCAAGAACGGGTACTATCCCCTGCTCCTGGGCGAGTCCTATGGCGGTCCTGGCGTCCTCCTTCATGGTCTCGAGTTTGTCCATGAGGACCGTCTCGTTGTCTATACCAAGGGTATCCAGGAAGACCTCGGCCCTTATGCGGGCCTCCATGGCGGTGAACAGTGCCGCGGAGTACTTGCCGTCTTCGTAGTACTGCTCGGCTTTCTCTATCTCGTTGAGGAGGTCGTTCCCTATAACGTTGCCGTACATGGAGTCGATGTAGGTCACTATTAGGTTTGAGCTGTCTATGTAGTCCCTGGCTGTTGTCCTCACGACGTCCGGGTTTATGGTCTCCCCCTTCGCGAAGCGCTCACCCAGATTTTTCCAGAATACCGCCGTCTTGGCCCTTTCGTACGCGTAGGACGCGTCTCCAATGGCATCCCAGTAATCGTCGTTGTAGTAGTACTTCCACGCTTCGTCCAGTGAGCTCTTGGCGTCCTCCACCCTCTCCTGGGCGGCCGCCACCGCCTGAAGCATTGTGGTGCCCCGTATGGTGACATTCGAAACCTGGGTCTCGGTGGCGTTGATCTCCTCGTTGACCTCCTTTAGTACCCTTTCAACGTCTTCCCCGCTATTTATCCCGAGGTACCAGTCAACGTGTCTTATGATAATCCTCGCCTGGAAATCCTTGCTCAGTGTCGTGTAGTACATTCCATCGTCCAGCGACTCCTTGGAGGAGTTGAGGAGCGTCCCCGCCTGGGTCAGTGCGTTCATGAGCACACTGTACGTCTCGTAGTTAACGTTGCTGTTCCTGAGCTTCTTGAGGGTGGACTTGTAATAGGCACTTGTGTTGGTGTAGTCGCTCACGGCGTCGCCCTTGAGGAAGCTGGTGTTTATCCTGATGTTTCCCTTGGGGGTCGGTTTCTGGAGGTGGTGCCCCGTGAAATAGTAAACCGCGTCGTAGATGTCCTTGATCTCGATGACCTTTAATCCCCAGCGCTCTTTGGCGTACTGGGCCACGTCAACCTTCTCCGTTGTGCTGTGTATCTCAATAACCCCTCCGATCTCCGTTCTGTTGGTCTTTTGCACGTACTGAATTCTCTGTCCCTCAGGTATTAGAAACAGATCTGCGCCGGCTTGGTGGGCTGCTGAGGCCTTTTCAAGTATCCCACCAACCGGACCTATAGTTCCATCGGGGTTTATCATGCCCGTCATCATAACCTTGGGATTGAGCTTCCACCCCTCCAGTGCCGCGATTATTCCAACGGTCATGGTTCCACCTGCGGAGGGGCCTCCTATGATTGGTGAATCCGCTTTTATCTGAATAAAGACATCGTACTTGTCCATGTTCACCCCCAGCACTTTGCCCGCTACTTGGGCCGCTAACCTTGCGCTGGCCTGCATGTCAACCTGGGCCAGGGGCCATGTCTCCACGTAGATGTGCCCGCTTCCGGGTGCCACGGTTATGACGAAATCCGTTGCAACCCCTACCAGTTCTCCGGTTGAAGTTTTTGAGACTGCTGGGGCCTTGAGTATAACTGTGTGCCCTTCGGAGGGACATTGCGCTGCTGTGAGGGCCGCTGAAGATGCTATAAACAGAAGTACCAGTATTGATGCCAGTACCTTTCTCATACCTCCCCACCAGTTTTAGTTCCATTGGGGCTTAATAAATCGTTTGTGGTTCAACGCTCTAAGGTGTCTTCTTAGCCGGAGGGCCCGCTTAACCTGTGGTTTGGTACCCGGACCACCAGAAATGTGCTGAAATAGAGGTGTTATTATGTACGAGCCCTTCACCGCCGCCACAAGGCCAGGATAAACAGCAGGAGAACTAAGACCTCCAGTAAGTTTATAATCAGCCCGATATCTTTCTCTATGCCCCGTGAGATGGATAGGGCTTCTATCACCTTCTTTATCGCGAACAGCAGGAACGCGACGAGCAGGTACAGCGCCGCCCTCAGGTGGCTTTTTTTATACGCTATGAACGATACCCCGGCAAGGGTTAATGCTAGGAGCATGACGATCACAGTCATGAGGATCTCAATCATTCTCATCACCAAGGCTTGTGAGCATGTCTATTAGCCTATCCGCCAGTGTTTCCCATATACCCGGACGGTAGTTCCGGATGATGCGGGCTATCAGCTCCGGGTCGTAGTTTAGGGAGTATACCACTTTCTTCCCTTCCCGCCTGTCGCTCACCGTTCCGAGCTTTTTCAGCTCCCACATGTGGTAACTTACGGTGGGCTGGCTTATTCCCAGGGCGCTCGCTATTTCACTCTGGCTCCTCGGCCTCTCCATGAGGAGGAGCAGTATCCTCCTTCTGGTCTCAGTTGAGATGGCTATGACCAGCTTCTCGTACTCACCCTCAAATCCCTCTGGAAATATGTAGCGCCTCTTACCGAGCTTCCTTGAAAACACTTTCCCCTCCCTTTCAAGGACACGGAGGTGGTACTGAAGGTCTCCTATACCCAGCCCAAGTGCCCTGGCGAGCTCCCTGAACGTTACTCCAGGCCTGTGAGTTATGTAGTTGAGTATTTCACTCCGTCTCTCCATTTTGAACCCTTAACTTTAGTGGTTCATCAATCTATAGTTCTCCAGAGGGATGATGTTTCTCCTTTTTATAACCTCCGGTTCACCAGGCAATGGTTGAACGCTGAATGGCGGCCCTCTTTGAGTATATGGCAAAACGTATATATCTTGCGCGTTTAAATCCGTATGGTGGGGGGCATGGAGCTTGACATCGGGATCATTGAAGATATTGAGACGTTGCTTAAGAACCTTAACGGTTACGAGCTGTTGAGCTACGCCATCTGTAACGAGAGATGTGGGGTTGAGATATACGAATGGCTCGCCGAGCGTTCGAAGGGTCCGCTCGCTTCCGAGTTCCGCTACATTGCCGAGGAGAAGAGAAAGCATGCTGACATGATGGGGGAGCTGTTTAAGCGTCTTTACCCCGGTATGAAGCCCTTGGAGATGAACGCACCTCCCCTCGACACCCTTCCCCTGTGTGAGAAAATCATGGAAGCCAGAACCGTTGAGGAGGCCCTTGGTTTGGCCCTCCTGTCTGAGGCCCTTGGAAGGGACATCTACCGCAAGCTGCAGGGTATGACCAAAGATGAATCCGTGGCCGGCCTTTTCAGGGAGCTGTTCGCGATAAAGGAGGACACATACGAGCGGCTTCGTGCTATCTACAATCGTGTTGTTGAGGAATGGGAATGATCTGACCTCAGATCTTCTCCAGGAGCTTTTTTCTCTTCCCCTCGTACTCCTCTTGGTTGATGATGCCCATGTCGTAGAGCTCCTTGAGCTTCTTAAGCTGTTCCATCGGGTCATTATCTTTCTCCCTCCCGGTGGTGTTCTGATGAGCGGGCATGGTTCTCGTTATGAACTCCTTGGGCTTCTTGAGGATCCATGTTTCACTGGTTATTCCCTTGTTGACCCCTATAGAAACTGGTTCGATGGCTATCGAGTTGAGGGCATCTTTTATGGCGTTTATGGCTTTCCTGGCCTCTTCCTTGTTCATCCAGCCGAGCTTTAATGTTATATTTTCCTCACCCTCTATGATGAACTCGGACGACATGATACCCAGTTTAACCGTCACCCGCTCCAGTTTTTGATAGGGGATGGCCTTCAGGTCGTATCTTCCAAAGACCTTCTCATCAAGGTATATTATCCTGCTGTCCGTTACTATGAGCCATTTGGGTTTTTCAAGGCTCATCTTTTTCCGTATCCTAAAGAGAACCTGCTCGCTGGGTTCCAGGTGACGCAGAACATCCTTTGGGAGCTTTTCTTCTTCCCCATCCATTCACTTCACCTCTTTAAAAATGGCCGTGAGAGTATATTAACCTTCTTCCCTATACAGGATGAAGAGGGTTCCCCCATCGACACCCCTGGCGACGGCTTTTAACTCCCTTGTTATGCCCCATCTCCTTACCAGAACCTTTCTGGGGGCGTTCCCAACTCCATCTCAATCCTAGTGGGACTGATTCCCCATCCGGTTATAGGCACCTCCTTCCTCCCATCTCTGCATTCCACGGTTATGCTTCCGGGTCCTGGGTGGGTCTCAATCACAACGACAGCCCTTTTATACTGCTCCCCCTCTCTCAGCAAGATGAGGATAACCATCGTGAGGATCAGCAGGGGGATTAGCATTGGGCTGACGGTTATTCCGGTTCTCTCTGTTCCGAGAACCACCAGCCATCCAATAACGGTTCCTGCAAGCGCAACCAGCAGGCTGTATCCGGTAAAGGAGAGGTTTTCCCAGCCCGCTCGGTGCATAGTGTCATCGTGCTCAGCGGCTATCCCCAGCCCAATGAGGGTGATAAGGACTGGGAGGAAGACCTGTCCCTGGCTGCCGGCGGCCTTAATGAGGCCCTGGGCGATAGGTGAAATCGAAGGAAATGCCGTGGCGAGGAGGCTGGATGCCGTGATTGCGTAGGGGATGGTGTAGAGAATTGTGGCGACCCACACAGTCCGAAACGCCGAGAGGGTGACCATGAAAATCCCAGCTAGTAACAGCACCGTTCCGAGTCCGGCGACTGCACCCCCGATCTCCCAGTACCCATGCCCCACAATGACTGCGGCGAGGGACGCCAGCAGAAAACCCGATACTCTCATACGATCATCCCCAGCACGATGGAGGCCATATCCCCGGCGCTTGCAGTCCCGGTATTCCACATCACGACCCTGCTTCCATGACCTATCAGCACCTTTTTGATGGCCTTTCTTTCGAGATTCTCCAGGGTGCCTGTTCCGGTGCCCCGGTCTCCCGTGATGTCTACGATTAGAAGGGGAGTACGCGAGCGGTACATGCCTTTTAACGTGTAGACCCCCCGTTTAAGACCGACCTCTCTGAAGGGGTTTACGCTGGTTATCAAGAGGATCCTGGGCGAATAATGGGTTATCTGGTCAGCAATGCTCTTTACTGCTTCGTCCAGTCCTTCCCATCTGGAATAGCCACCACCTTGGGAGGTCATCTCGTGGATTATCCTCCTGAGGTGCTTGGAGCCGGATGAGGGCAGTATGAACCTTCCCTTTCCCAGTAGGTAAAGTCCCACGTGATACTCGTTTTCCAGGAGATGCCCAGTCAGAAGGGAGACAAGTTCAACGGCCCGTGAGTACGTACCACCCACGCGCCCCGGTTCCGTGTCGGGATTGGCATCGATTATCATCAGTACCGTACCCCTATTCTCCCTCTCGTATTCGTTTGCCATAACCTGCCCCATTCTCGCAGTGGCCTTCCAGTTGATGCTCTTCACAGAGTCCCCCGGTTGATAGCGCCGTACTTCCCTGAAATCCATTGAGAGGGCCCCCCTTAGGGCGGTTGCGCTCCCCGGGACGCCACGTTGGTTTAGGCCCTTCCCGTGCATGGTGAGAACGTTTGCGGGAAAGCTGATGTTTAATACGCTCTCGTTTCCGTAAACTCCCCAGGAACTTCTTATGCCAAGCGGGTTTAATGACAGTGCTTCCGTTTTGGGTATCACCAACTGCCCCCACGCCTCCGCCTTGAGTCGGTACTTGACTGTGGTCTTCAGTGGTCTGGGCCCCTTGAACAGAAGCCACCGAGGTTCGTCCTGTGGCACCAACCCTGGATGGGGAATCTCCCGGAGCACGATGAGCCCGATTCCTTTCGTCGCTTTTACCCTCAGCGAGATCTCTATCTCCTCCCCTAGTCCCACGTTTCTATCCGGGAGTGTCCTCTCCACGGATATCCCCTTTGGAGGCTCTAGGAGAAATCCGAGGGCGAGCACGGTTAGAGGCACCACCGCGAGGACCACCATCCCGGGTAGCATGAAAAAGACTCCCATCACAACGGCCCAGAGGGCGTAACCCACCAGCCGCCTTCTCATCCCCCTCCCTCCTTCAGCATGAGGTCTATTTCCCCGAGGACTTCTTCCACAAGTTTCTTTCTGCGCTCAACTTCCTTAAGGGCGTACCTTTTCTTCAACCAGCGTGGCATCAGTCTTGGTACGTCGGTTTCTCGGTAATCTTCGATCTTGGAGAGCGCTCGTTTCAACTCTTCCCTTGTGGAAAGGGCGTCCCGTCCGTAGTACGCCATGTACGATATCAGATCCGTTTTCCGCCCCGTTAGTACGAACTTCCTTATGGCTTCCTCCCCCCAGGTTGAGGTCATCCCTGGACCGTCCCATCTGGAGTTTATCTCTTCTGGGTGCTCTCCTGGGATGAAGGAGTATGCCCACGCCGCTACGATTATCGTTGCGCAGGTAAGGACCAGCCACCTGCCGTAGAACGCCGTTGATGGATACTCTCTCATGAGCCGTCCGCTGAAATCGACGTATAGTCCAGCAAGACCCCCGAGAACCCCTGCGGGGATTATCGATGCGTCCGCTTTTGGGCCCCATTCGTATGATTTTGCGTACTCGGCCACCGTGTAGGATACCAGGAACGCCGCCCCCGCGTACAGAAATGTTTCCTTAACGACGACCACAGCGGGCACCGTGGATACTCCCAAAAGTAAAACGGCAACTCCAAGCCCCCGAACGAGCCGTTCTGCCCCCGTACTTGTGGCGTTGTCTGCAACAGCCATCCCAACTGCCGTCATAACTGCCGCAGTTTGGAGCCGGAAGCTTTCCCAGGGGAGCAGTGCAACCGCCAGGATTATCCCGATCCACCTTAGGGCGCTACCCCTCTCATGTCTCCCTACCATCTCGGAGAACACCAGCAGCAGCCAAAGAACTATGAACGCCCGCAGTGCCCCCTTCAGAATAGAGACATGTTCAATGATGACGTAAACCACCCCAAGCCCGCCGGTGTAGACGGTAACCCTCCCCAGTCTCTCATACATAACACTCGCCCCTCACCGTCCTTCTGAGGATGTGGTAGAACTCGATGAACTCCCTTCTCGTGATTTTTTCCCTTCCGTATCTTGCACGTTCGAAGGTCTTCGTTAAAATCTTCAAACTACCCCTTCCCTGCAGGGAGTGATTCAGGGCCAGGAGAATCTCTCTGGGTGTTTTATCCATCGTTCTCACTCCAGTTGACTCAACCCACCTGAGGAAGCACCCCTCGTAAAGCTCGGCTATCCCGTGATTGTACCTCGCCACCACTCTAACCCTTGCCCGTCCTCTGTCCTTCCCACAGACCGCCTCTATTCCGTGCTCCCCCACTCCCAGCTGGGTTTGGAACCTCCTTCCCGTTCCTAAGAACTTTCCGTTCACGTACACCTCCGCTTCACAGTTTGTCTCAAACTCCACGGTCTCTCCCTCCTCGAAGAGGGGAACCCCGTCAGGAAAGACTATTGCCACACCTCCCCCCGTTCTGGTCGCGTTCCGCGTTCTCCTACGTGCTAGAATAAGGAGGGCGGATATCACGGTCGGTACGATTAGGTATTCCCAGTGGGTCCCTTCCCCCTTTACGCTCAGAATCCCCATCATCTTCGCCGGGAGGTAGTATCCTGCCCCCGAAAACGTCACCGTTATTGTTAGGTTCTTTTCGTGCCTCCGCAGGGGGACATTGAAAACCGCTATTCCTGAGCCGTTGGTTATGGAGATAAGGCCCTCTCCATTGGCCTCTGCATTCAATGTGACCCCGGCGATCGGCCTCCCAAGGCCGTCCGTTAAGAGGACGGGCACTTTTATAACATCCCCCCCATGGATGGTTGTGTTCAACAGCCGTATTTCGGTCGGAGAGAGGACGGTGAAGTTTAGACTCCCTAGGAGGGTTCTGCCCCAGTACACGCCAATTGTCTGTCTTCCAACTTCCCGTAGGGGCCCCAAATCCGCGCTGAAGGATCCCCCTTTAACCGTTACGTTGCTGCCCTCCCCGGACGCCGTCAGTATCCTCAGCACTCCATTTCCAATACCATCCACGTAACCCTCGAGCTTCAATTTTTTCCCAAGAAGGGGTCGGTTGACGGTTCTGACCTCTACCCTAACTGCGATAACGGTAACATCCGCCGTTGTCCCCTGATATTTTTCATTTCCCCCGTACCAGATCCTCAGGGTATGCATTCCGGGTTTCCTCAAGGTTAGGGCTATCTCGAACCTCCCGTTGATGGCCGTGACGTTCCCCAGAGGTTTTCCATCGAGGTAGTACGTGAGGTTCCCCTTTATCGGGCTCCCGCTCCCGCTGTGTAGGGAGCCTCCGAGAAATGCCGGGCCTGCCGTAAAAACTACCTCCTTCTGGATGGAGATTCGAGATGTGCCGCGCACGTAGACTTTTAGGGGTACGAAGCCCTTCATAACTGGGGAACCCGCAACTGGGATGTAGTGGACGTTGATCGTTCTGTAGCCAGGCGAAACGTCCGGGGGTATCCTACAGTTGAGGAGGAAGGACCCGTTTCTAACTCTCCCTGTCCCCACAACGTGTAACCTGCCCCCATATGTTAGAGTGGCGTAGACCTCGCCCCCATCGGTGTCCGTTGAACCACTCAGTACCAGTGCCCTCCCCGCGTCCACTGTACTTCTCTGCGAGAAGACCATAAGGTTCGGTGGCGTGATGATCCTCATCGGGAGGAACAGGATGTATGTGCCGTTTGCGGTCGAGGCCTTTACATTGAAGATGTACCATCCATGTCTGGTCCTCCATGGGACGTTTAGTATCAGCGTGGAGTCAAATGTCCCCGTGCCGTTCGCTGGTGTCAGTGTCCAGGGGAAGGGAAGCCTCGCATTGTTAAACGGAGCACTGACCATAAGATGCGTGTCCGTCGTTCCGTTCACGTGCACCTTCAGACTCCGTGCATTGCCCGGTGTCAACTGTAGCAGATACCTTTCCACCGTCAGCCGGGGCCTCCCTGGGGCTTCCAGCCAGGCGGTGGTCCACTCGCCCATGGGGGTGCCGTTAACCTCCACTGACCCATCGATTATTATGGAGTACATCCCGGGAGACTGGAACTTTCCTAGGTTGATCGTGTGCTCTCCGGCTCCCAGGGTGGTTTGAAACCACCCTTTGGGACTTCCCACGGTCAGGGTGATGTTCCCCTCCACGGCAACGTTCTCCACCGTCAGGTTTACTTTTGCAGTGTCGTTTGGGTTCAGCTTCTGTACCCGTGGATTCACGCTCATTTCGAAGGGTCTGAAGACGTTTGGATCCTCCCCGGAAAGCGGGTCAAAGGTCAACCATCCGGCACCATTGAAGTAGACCTCCGCCCAGAACCACCTGTTTTTTTCGGTGATGGTCTGTGGGAAAGGGAGGGCTTTTATTCTGATACCCTCAACGAGCCTAGCTGGGAGCCCTATTTCCCTCGCCAAGATGACAAAAGCAGCCGCGAAGTCCTCAGATTCCCCTCTTCTGGTTCCAAAGAGGAATTCCTCAACAGGCACGCTGGCCCTGGGGTATCCTGCGCTGTAATTGTAGCTGTCCCTCAGGTACCTGACTATTGCCTCAGCCCGTTCGTAGTCGCTCGTGAGGTTGGACGTTATCCTTTCGGCGAGTTCCCTCAGTCTTTCGTCCGTGGGGGCCCTGAGGTAGCGCGGGATTTCGGGGGCGGTCAGGTTTATCAGGACGTATGGGTCGAATGTGTACTCGAAGCTACCAAAGGAGTAATTACTTACACTGCTGTTTGTGGAGAAGATTCCAGTCTCGACGCACCACTTTGAAGGAACGCTGAGGTTGAATGAATAGATGGCCGTGTAGATGTTCCCGGTCAATGGCGAGGACAAGACCACAGTTATCCTGTCCTCCTGAGTATGGTGGGGAACCGTGGGGATGAAGGGCCGTGCACGCGACCCACCTTCCCTTGAGAAGTTGCCCTCAACCCACTTTCCATCCCGGTAATCAACGTAAACCCTCAGTCTAAGGTAGTGGGTATGGGAGGCACCGGTTACTATCAGGCGGAGCTGGGAGCTCCCCGGTTCGTTTCCTACCGGGCCGCCTCCATGTTCGCCTGAGAGTAGGGATTCAATGCTCTTCGTTCCGGGCGGTGGCTTTCTCATTGGAGAGCTGAGGGCACCTGCAACGAGGAGTGCCGATAGAACGATGAGAAGGACAAACCTAACGTATCTTCCGTCCGCCATCTCCGGCCCCCGGTTTAATTAGGAATACATCCAGGAATTATATAAGGGTTCTCTTACCGGGGCATCCAGCATAGGTGGTTTGAGAATGCAAACTTTAATACCTGAGTCGTCTAATAGGTAACGGTGATGCTTACGGAGTTTGAAAGAAAGCCCCTCATAGGCATGGTCCACCTGCGGCCCCTCCCAGGCTCGTACCTCTACGACGGGAACCTTGATGGCGTGATCGAGTCTGCCCTACGGGACGCGAAGACCCTCGAAGAGGCCGGATTCGACGCTATAATGGTCGAGAACTTCGGCGACGTCCCATTCCCGAAGTACGTTGACAAGACTACCGTCGCAGCCTTCACGGTGGTGGCGAAGGAGGTTAGGGACGGGGTGAACCTTCCCGTTGGAATTAACGTCCTCCGCAACGACGGGATAGCCGCCTACTCCATAGCCTACGCCCTCAAAGCGGACTTCGTAAGGGTGAATGTGCTGAGCGGTGTAGCTTACACTGACCAAGGCATCATTGAAGGGATTGCCCATGAGCTGGCAAAGCTGAGAAAGCTTTTGCCAGGCAGAATAAAGGTTTTTGCCGATGTGCATGTCAAGCACGCGGTTCACTTCTTTGACTTCGAAGGTGCCATGAGGGACACCGTTGAGAGGGGTTTAGCCGACGCAATTGTCGTCAGCGGAAAGGCCACTGGAAAACCCGTTGACATGGAAAAGCTCGCCCTAGCTAAGAGAATCTCGCCCGTTCCTGTCATAGTGGGCTCCGGAACGGGCTATGACAACTTTCCTGAGCTCTGGAAATACACCGATGCTTTCATCGTGGGCACGTGGATCAAGCGCGACGGAAAGGTCGAGAACGAGGTCTCGCTTGAGAGGGCAAAGAAGCTCGTTGATCTTGCGAAAAAACTTCGGGGGAATGAACTTTAGATTTTTCAATTTTAAATTTTCTTTTCCGAAAGGCTTATTATCCAAGAATGCGTAACATCTTGTCAAGCCCAGGTTACGTTTTCTCTTTGACCGGGGTTTGAGGAACTCCCGCTCTCTCGGTGGTTCCGTTGGGATAGGGACTGCTTCCACCACTGTCCCGTGTCATGTTATCCCGACCAGAACGAAAACATGGGCTGTAACAACACATCAATCTGGGATGGAATATCTGACTGATGCCCGGAGCGGATGTTATACTCAACCGTGCAAGATGCGGAATTCATTGTTGCTGGGAAAGCGGGCGGAAAAGTCTACCCGGCGAGGGTTCCCGTGGATATGGTTCTGGAGGATGAGCCTGTTCATCAGATGTCTGAGGGCTCATTGCCATTGCTCGCTTTTCCAAAAGAAACAAAAACGCCCAGGAATCCCGGTTCAGCACAAGCTGGAACATCTAAAGACAGTGGTGTGGAAATAACTTCACCTACGGGCCGGGAATGCTCGTGCTCCCTGCGGTTGATCCCGGTGGTTTTATCTCAGGTGGAGGAAACGATGTCATTTGAATTACACTTAAGGTTCACATTCTCTCCCTGCCTGGGAGGTGATGGCGACCTTCGGGTCGTAAGGATTATATCCTCCTTTCTCAACTTTCCCCCATCGCTTTAAGGGTGATGCCCATGGGAAAGTACTTTGGAACGAGCGGAATTCGAGAGGTCGTCAGCGAAAAGCTAACCCCCGAGATTGCCCTCAACGTTGGCAGGGCCCTGGGAACATACCTAGAAACCGGAACGGTCGTCGTTGGCATGGACACAAGGACGAGCAGTGAACTCCTTAAAAACGCCGTTGTAAGCGGTCTTTTATCGGCGGGGATAGGTGTCATAGACATAGGGCTGGCTCCAACGCCGCTGACGGGTTTCGCGATAAAACTATACGGGGCGGACGCTGGTGTCATGGTGACCGCCTCTCACAATCCACCCCAGTACAACGGGATAAAGGTGTGGCAGGCCAACGGGATGGCTTACACGCCCGAAATGGAGAACGAGCTTGAGGAGATCCTCGAATCCGGGAACTTCAGGAGGGCCCCTTGGAACGAGATTGGAAGGCTCAAAAAGGCCGATCCAAGGGGGGAGTACATCAAACAGGCCCTCAGGATAGTTCAACTTGACGATTCTTATAACGTTGTCATCGACGCCGGTAACGGCGCCGGGTCGATTCTCAGCCCCTACCTTCAGCGCGAACTTGGAAACATCGTCATCTCCCTCAACTCTCATCCTACGGGCTTCTTCGTACGGGAACTGGAACCGAACGCGAGGAGTCTGTCTGCGCTGGCGAAAACCGTTAGGGCAATGAAGGCCGACGTCGGCATAGCCCATGACGGCGACGCCGACAGGATTGGTGTCGTCGATGATACCGGCAACTTCGTGGAATACGAGGTCATGCTCTCGCTCATAGCCGGCTACATGTTGAGGAAGTTCGGTAGGGGCAAGATAGTTACCACCGTCGATGCCGGCTTCGCCCTGGATGACTACGTCAGGTCGCTCGGCGGTGGGGTCATCAGAACGCGTGTTGGCGATGTTGCCGTCGCGGACGAGCTGGCCAAGCACGGCGGGGTATTCGGAGGCGAGCCGAGCGGAACCTGGATAATGCCCCAGTGGAACCTCACCCCCGACGGCATCTTTGCCGGTGCTCTCGTACTTGAGATGATCGACGAACTAGGCCCGCTGAGCGAGCTGGCAAAGGAGGTTCCGCGCTACGTAACCCTTCGCGCCAAGATACCCTGCCCCAACGAGAAGAAAGCTAAAGCAATGGAGATCATAGCGAGGGAGGCACTTCAGAGCTTCGACTACGAGAGGCTCATAGACATAGACGGCGTCAGGATTGAGAACGATGACTGGTGGATTCTGTTTAGACCGAGCGGGACGGAGCCGATAATGCGCATAACCCTTGAGGCACATACGGAGGAGAAGGCTAAGAAGCTGATGGAGACGGCGGAGGGGCTGGTGAGGGGAGCAATAAAGAGGGCCTAACCGACGAAGTGAGTTTGTTTTAACCTTCTTGCAATCTATTTCTTGAACCGAAATATATATATATACCCCTTAAAGTTCTAATAA
>NZ_JALSLB010000058.1 GCF_026988555.1 Thermococcus sp.
GTGTTCAGATCCTTCATTGCCTTTATTTTCCTCTCGCGATCGCCTTTGACCATCACTCCGTCGGCGAAGTCCGCCAGGCCGTCGAGGTGAAGGAGGCCAATTGTGAAGTAAAGCGCGATAACCGCTAGGACGTTCGAGAGGGGAAGCCTTAAGTAGAGGACGAGCATTGGGAGCGCTGAACTAACCAATGCAACGAGTGGAAAGGCCCAGAGCTCCTCGCGGGCTTTTTCGAAGTCGCTCATGACTGGCACCCGTGTCAAGAACGGCAGGAGGTTCCTCATGGCCAGTCCGCCTCCGATTCGAAGAGCCTCGTCATGCAGCCCGCTATGAAGCCACCTATTGCGTCGTCGAGGAATGGCGGTAGCCTACTCAAAACCCCTGGCTTCTTGGTGTCGTAGTAAAAGAAGTTGAAAAGGGCCATTTTACCGCCGATGTATTCCGCTATGCTTATCCCAATAAGTTCATCGGCGACTAAGTTCACCGGATCGCCATCAACCCGGAAGTTTTCCTCGAGCAGGAGCGCCGCCATGAGAAGGGACTGAACGTTAATGTCGTCAAGATAGCGGAGCATCGTCTCCTCCAGCAGTTCTCTAACGTCTCCGGCATTTTCGCCGATGTAGAGCTCCATCGCGGTATCGAGCATCTTTTCAAGGGTTATTCCACTGGATTCGAGGAGTTCAATGAGTTCCATTATAAAAACCCCTCCTAAAGCTTGTACCCAAGGCCGAGGATTTAAGTTCTTTTAGGTAATCTCCAAGTGGTATGAGCTTTTCATCTTTGATGTCAAGAGTGTAAAATCTGATATCTAGGGTTGGATACACTTGTTTCACTATTTTTATGAGTTTGGCAAACTCCTTGGCATGGAGGAATGCTGTAATTGGCTCAACAACAACCTTAACATTTCCTTGAGATTGCTCGTATTTTCTAAGAGTCTTGTGGATCTTTCCAAAACCTTCTTCAAATAACGTCTCGAACTCATAATTCTCATTGTTAAAGCAGACATCAACAATAGCACCATTTTTTGGTTCTTCAGTCTTTATAAGATCTTTTATGAGTTTCCAATTTTTTCTTTTGCCTTTTGGCATCATTCCCTTCTTTTCGAGTTGTTTTATCAGCCAGCGAACAATGAATGCTTTTCCTCTTAGATGTTCTATGCTTTCATTCTCTCCTGGTTTGACGATACCCAAGATGTTGTAGTATTCATCCCCAATCTCCTTAAGCTTCTCTTCATATTTGTCTTTACTCGCGTTAAGAACTGCATCCATTGAAACATTTGGGGGAGTTTCTCCTTTGAGATCCACGAATCCAAAAAGTAAACCTGCAAGTTTGAGTTTTTCTTCAAACGAAAGTCTCCTAGGTATTAACTTAACAATTTTAGCTCCTAGGTGGAGCCGGCTCCAGTTTATTTCATTCAAGAGTGTTGCATATTCTTCAAAGATTTTGTCATTTTTGGTATAAAAGATCACAATCCCTTTCTTCTTTGAGAAAATTGCCCAGAGTCTATCAACCAAAGACTCTTTATCAATCTTAATCTTTACGTCTTTAGCATCCAGTTCAATCAGAAAAAGCTTTCCTTCATCAAGCCATTGTTCAATTTCCCTTTTGTTCCAATCTTCTCTGAGTGTAAGCTTTTTGACTTCTGGATATCCACCATGCTTTTCTCTGTAGATCCTAAGAATGAGGGTTTCAAACGTCTGGATGTAACTATCATCTTCATAATCCTTGAACAATACTACAAGCGGCTCAACGTCTCTAACTTTCCGGGCACCATTACCGAATAAGAACTCTAGCGGGTCTTGAAGTTCTTCCCAGCTAACTTCCTCTTCTCCACTCCCTGTCTGTGCTTCGACTGCATAGGATGCCTTAGTAATCTCCTCTTGAGGCTGGATTGATTCCATCAATTCTTTATTAATCTCTGCAACACTTTCCCTTCGAGCCTGAACAGTAGGCTGGGCTGAGTGGTGAATTAATCGGGGAGTTAAAACTTCCACATTCAATGAAGCCATCTCAAAGGACATTGAGGGCTTTTGAAAAACAAACTTGGGAATAAAAACTTTCCTTCCCTGCTTACTTATTGAGTAATCAATGTCAAGTCTGCCTTCTGAGAATTCAATAATTGACTTTAAGAGCTTAACGTTTGGGATTACAAGAGTACGAGTTTTTTTCCTGATTGGAAAGCTTGTATCGAGCTTAAAACCTAAAAACTCGAAAGCTGGAGGAAAAACCCTAAACTCTGGAACTATAAGCTGGTGTTCTTTCTTCTCTCTTGGATAATCTAAAGCTAATGATGCTGTTTTGAAAGATATAGCTGGCTCCCTCAAGTTGAGGACAGGAACCATGATGTTTTTCTCAATTTCTTTTGAAATCTCCTGAATTTGAGTTCTATCTTCTGTGCTCTTCTGGAGTTCCGGTTGTACAGGTGGCGTTTGGAGAGGTGGGACTTTGGAAGATTCTGTTTGTTTCTGTTTCTTAGCTTTTCTTCTCTCCCTTTCTCTTCGTTCTTCATAGTAATCCTCCCTGAATGCTCTCTTCGATTCTTGTTCTGGCATTATAACCACCGTTCTACCTCTTTTACGAAATTATCATCGTAAATCAGCACATCTGGTTCTTTTGCCGAGATTATCCTTGACAATCCTAAGAACAGTCTCGGACCAACTGTGTCAAGAAATTCTGGAAATGAGCATTTTGCTTGTTCGTGAATATGCTTGTAGTAGCTTGGTGAGTATTTATTCCAGTACTCTAAAATGAAAACGCCATTAATTCTCAGATAATACTCAACTCCATATTCGTCGAGTCTCTTCAAACCAGATATTTTTGAGATGGTATACTGGGGAAGCAATTTCTCAACGAAACTTATGTAATCTTGCCTTAAGTTCTCAACTTCTGGAACAGCATAAGCAAGCACCTCTTTAATTTGGGATGGATATATGTCAGCGTGGTTAAGCATCCAAATTCTATCTTGTGAGACGTCAAAGAACAACCATAGTCTAATTTGCATCTGATATAAATTATTTGCAATTCCATCAACTTTGTGTCCCCAAATAGTATAATTCTTTTTGATCTCTTCACTTTCAACGTCTGGAACAAAAATCGGCTCAAGTCCTAAAAAGTCTTTTAACTCTTCAAAATTCTCTTTTAGCTTTGGATATGCTGCGATAATATATTTCCAGTGAAGGCCCGCAGTGCTTATAACAAAGAATGTATAGTAGTTGTGGTTTGCACTGAAAGAAACACATGCCTTATAAAGGTCTTTTAATATGTCCAAAAGTTTATTTGGATCTTGGAGAATTTCATTGACTCCTATGTTATGTTGAGTTTCGATTTTGGCTTTTCGAAGAATTGTACTGCTAGCTTCATTGAGTCCCTTTATCATTCTCAAAAAGCTTATCTCTTTTTCATCTTTGGATTTTATTCTAACAGCCTTGAGTCCTTTCTCACCTACTTCTCCCACTGCAATACTAAACTCCCTCGGCTCGACATAAATGCCAAACATCAATTTAATTAGCTTTGCAAGGCTTCTCTCCTTGTAGTTTCCGTTCTCATCAATGCCACCAACGAAGAAGGGCAGGAGCCTCTCATCATTATCCTTCACGGCTTTTAAAGACTTCCCGACGTATGGAAGGAGCTCATTCCTAAGTTCTAAAAGTGCTGTGGTAGATTTATAAATTGGCACAATGTATTCTTTAATGTAATTCTTCCAAGCCTCAACATCCCAATAGCGGAAGTTTGGAATCGTATCATAGTAGCTTCCCATATTACATCACCTGGTAGAAACACACCAGAAGAGAATTTAAACATTTCTCCGAGTTTTGCACATCATAAAGACTTCTTTTGTTCCAGCTGGCATTGCTCTCTATTTCTTGCTTTTGGCTCTCAATCATTTCTCATTCTCTCACCAGCCTGAACTTCAGCCACCAGTAGGTCTCGCTCTCATCCACCTTCTGCGGCTTCAGCTCAAAACTTCCCTCAAACAGCGGGCATTTTAAGACCACCGTGTGGAACTCGGCGAACTCGCCGACCGGGTCAACGCCCGGGTTTTCGCTTAGGAATTCTTCCAAATCATCAACCGAGCGGAAGGTGTAGCCAAGCCATTCCCTTCCCAGCTTCTCCTTGTTGACGGCTATTATCGAGTATTCAAAGCCAGTTTTCAGGATTTCCTCGGCGAGTTCTCTCGTGCTCCTTCCCCAGGGGGGTTCGAAGGGCTTCACCCCCGCTTCTTCCGCAAAGTGTTCAATCCACCTCAGGTGGTCCTCCAGCGGGACGTCGCCCGCTATGAGGTAATCAACGCCGAGAGCTGAGATGAACTCCGCCAGAGCCTCACTCCCTTTGGCCATGTCGAAGGTGAGGAGCTCCTTTCCCATAGCCTCGGCCAGCGTTTTTAATGCTTTAAAGTTCTCCCAGTGGGGCGAGAGACCGATGGTCGTTTTCAATGCGAGCAGGTAGGGAACTTCGATCCTGTTTTTCTCCGTCAGATGGAGAGCATAGAGTCCATCCTTGCCGCCCGAGAAGAAGGCAACACCCCTCACACCTTCCCCTCCGTTCTGAGTACTTCAAACTCCTCCCGAAGAATCGAGAGCTTGGTTCTGTTCACATAGGGTATTAAGGCACCACAGTCGAGACAAAGCCATACTCTCCCGTACACGGCTTTGGTAAAAATCCCCGTGGTTTTGCTTTTCCAGGGCGGGACCCAGAAGTACGTCGAGTGTCCGTACGTTTCAACTTTACTCGGAACCATTCTGCCCCCGCAGAAGGGACACTTCCTCGTCTCTACCATGGAAACCACCAAACCTATAAACCCCCTGGACTTTTTATCCATTATGCTCCTGAGGTTCGGGCAACTCAAGAAAGTCGGTGGGGTCCACATAAACCCGTCAAATCTTAAAGTAATTCCGTTAATCCTCCGCGACTGGAGGGATTTCCTGAGCTTGGACGAGAAGACATATGGGGTCTATGCAAGAACGATATACAACCCGATGGAGAGATTCCTCGTCGTGAACGGGGAAGATGAGAGAAAAGCCCGGGAGCTGGAAGGCCTCTACCGCGAGCTCCTCAAAGACCCCCTACGGTTCTGCCGCGAGGAGTACTACCGCTATCAGCTCAGGGTGGGCGAGTTCGATGGCCTTCCCTTCGCCAACGGCTGGGTTGGTTCAGGGGTTGTCCTTGTCGGCGAAGCGCCGGGAAGGAAGGGCTGCGGAAAGACCGGGATATGCTTCTACCGCGACGCCTCGGGCATGTTGCTTAGGAAGACGCTCTTCACTCTGAGCATCAACCCGGACTTTCTTTACATCACCAACGTCGTGAAGTGCAACCCGCCAGATAACAGGCTGAGGGGCTTCGGCGAGGGCGAGCTTGAGCTACTCGCGAGGGAACTTGAAGCCCTGAAGCCGAGGACCATCTTCGCCATTGGCAGGACGGCCGAAAAGGCCCTGAAACGGCTCGGCTTTGAGTTCACGTACCTCAAACATCCAGCCTGGTACGTGCGGCGCGGAATCAGAGAGCCGAACGAGGGGATGCTGGAGGAGTATTCTGCCATAGGGGAGGTTTTCGGAGAATGGGGGTTCTGACGGTTTTCTTCCTTGCACTGCTCTGGGACTTGCTCCTTGGAGAACCGCCGGCGAAGCTTCACCCTGTGGTGTGGTTCGGAAAGATGGCGGGCTTTCTTGACAAAAGGTGGAAAAGAAAAAGCCCTCTCCGGGATTTTCTCGCAGGGACATTGGTTGCTCTCATCGTTGTCATCTTTGCCTTAGCTCTCTCGCTCCTCCCGTCTTATCTTCCTTTCCCGCTCAACTATGCTTTGGCCGTTTACCTCCTCAAGAGCTCCTTCGCGATTAGAAGTTTATACGAGCACGTGGCAAGGACCGTAACTAGGAAGGTCGAGGAAAAGAGGAAGGCCGTCTCGATGATAGTGAGCAGAGACACCAGAGCTCTCGATGAGGCCCACCTCAACTCCGCTTCGATAGAGAGCCTGGCTGAAAACCTCAACGACTCAGTAATCGCCCCGCTGTTCTACTTCCTCCTCTTTGGCCTCCCAGGGGCCTTAATCTACCGTGCGGTGAACACTTTAGATGCTATGCTCGGCTACAGGAACGAGCGCCATGAATATTTTGGCAAGTTTTCCGCCAGGTTGGATGACATCCTCAACTTCATTCCGGCCCGATTGACAGTTCTTCTCTACCTCCCGTTCGGCGGACGGAAAGTTTTGAGGTATTACCGCCTCGCCAGGTTCAAGCTCAACTCCGATAAGCCGATAGCTGCCATGAGTGCAGTCCTTGGTGTCTGGCTGGAAAAACCCGGCATTTACCGCTTTCCAGGCAGGACTCCAGAGAACGATGATATCGGGCGAGCCCTGAGGGTTTATTGGTTCATCGTTGCTGAATGGGTGATTATCATTTCCCTACTCTTTGCAACGGAGGTGTTCCCATGCTTGAGCCCGTGAAGTTCTCGACCTACCACGGCGGAAGCAGGGAAGAAGGTTTGCTGGACTTCTCGGCCTCGCTGAATCCCTATCCTCCGGAGTGGCTCGACGAGATGTTTGAGCGCTCCAAAGAGATAAGCGACAGGTATCCTTACTACGAGAAGCTTGAAGAAGGGCTTGCCGAGCTGATAGGGGCACCTCTAACCCTAACGGCCGGCATCACCGAGGCGCTCTATCTAATCGGCATCCTCGCGCTCCGCGGAAGGAGGGTGATAATCCCCCGCCACACCTACGGCGAGTACGAGAGGGTTGCGCGGATTTTTGGGGCAGAGGTCGTCAAAGCTCCCAATGAGTCAGAAAGGCTGGCGGAACTCGTCGAGAGAAACTCCGTTGCATTTTTCTGCAACCCCAACAACCCCGACGGAAGGTTTTACAGAATTAAGGAGCTCAAACCGCTCCTCGATGCTATCGAAGAGAAAAAAGCCCTCCTCATTCTCGACGAGGCCTTCATAGACTTCGTCAAAAACGCCGAGAGCCCCGAAGGGGAGAACGTTGTAAAGCTCAGAACCTTCACCAAGAGCTACGGTCTGCCCGGAATAAGGGTCGGCTACGTCCTCGGTTTTAAAGAGGCCTTCCGGAGCGTCAGAATGCCGTGGAGCATGGGCTTGACTGGGGTTGCCCTCCTTGAGCTTCTCCTCAGAGACGGCTTTGAACACTTAAGGAGGACCATGCCCCTAATCTGGCGCGAGAAGGAGAGGATTGAAAAAGCTCTGGGCGTTAAGAGCGACGCCAACTTCTTCATCAAGTGCGTTGGAAACGCTGGAGAATTCGTTGAGGCCCTCAAGATGCAGGGAATCCTCGTGAGGGACTGCGAGAGCTTTGGCCTGCCAGAATACGTCCGTTTTTCAGTCAGGAAACCAGAAGAGAACGATAAGCTGATTGATGCCTTCCGAGGGCTGGAGGTAAAATTTTAAACCTGAACCTACATTCATTTTTGGTGGTACTATGCACGATCTCTACACGGCCCTTGCCGAGTACTACGATGCAATCTACCGGCGAAGGGTCGAGCGGATTTCCCGGGAGATTGACTTTGTGGAGGAGCTCTTCAAGAATGAAGCCGAACGAGAAGTGACTCGAATCCTCGACCTCGCCTGCGGAACCGGGATCCCGACTCTCGAACTGGCGAGGCGCGGTTATAGCGTGGTCGGTCTCGACCTCCACGGGGAGATGCTTGCCGTCGCGAGAAGAAAGGCCAAAGGGGAAGGGCTTAGCGTCGAGTTCATTCAGGGGAACGCGCCGGAGGTTGATTTCGAGGAGGACTTTGACGCCGTCACGATGTTCTTTTCATCTATTATGTATTTCGATGATTCTGCAATTCAGCAATTATTTAATTCTGTAAAACGGGCTCTGAAACCGGGCGGGCTTTTCATCGCCGACTTCCCGTGCTGGCACTACGGCGGAAGCTCTCCGATAGTATGGGACGAGAGGAAGGGGGAGGAGAGGCTCGTCATAACCGACTGGCGTGAGGTCGAGCTCGCTTTCCAGAAGCTCCACTTCAAGAGACTGGTGCAGATAGTTAAGCCCGATGGGAGCGTTAGGGCCTTCATGGTGGACGACGAGCTCAACATCTACACGCCGAGGGAGATGAGACTCCTAGCTGGGAAGCACTTCAGGAAGGTCAAAATCTACGGAGATGGACACGAGCTGAGGCCCAACGACAGAAGGTACTGGCTGGTGGCGATGAAGTGATATATAAATGCCTTCAGAGGACGTACAATGCTAATTTTCTGCGGAAAAGTTATATAGTTTTGGTCGGTAGTAAAGTCTTGGGTTGAGGCATGGGGTACCTTTCACTAACCCACGATCAACAGGCGTTGATCTATCTGCTTCATGCCTACACTGGAACTCAGACAGATGGATTCTTATGGGTGAAGGAGCTCCATCTAAACGCGCTTATCTACCATCTGATAAAAGCAGGTGTTTTTGAGGAGTATGACTACGCTCCAAGCCTTGTAACTTTCCATGGTATCAAGATGTATGCAAAGATAAGCCAGGAAGTGCTATGGGACCTGGAGAGGTTCAGGAGAATCGGCATGGTACAGAAGCTCAAGCTTTCAAACAAGTATTACGATGATGTAGGTGCCTACCGGCTCCACAACGGTATCTCCAAGATAAGCAGGTTCGTATCTATGGACGTCATGAACACGGTGGAAGAAGAGATTGGATGTGGCAAGGAGCGCTTGACGGTTCTTATCTCTGAGCATCCACAGAGGGGGAGGACAGTTCTGGACGCCTACCTCAGGTGCCCCCCAGAGGGAATGCGGAAGATAGACTTCTTTGACATAAGAAGGATAGCCTATTCTTCGAAGAGCTATCTGCCTGAGGTGGTATGATGGAGGCCAAGAGTTACATTCATCTACTTGGCAGAACCCGAATACTGATAACCGAATGGTTGCCCTTCGGTGAGAACACCATCTTGGAGCTTTCGAGGAAGCTTGAAACGGAGAGTGGAGAAGGCACTCACAGTATTCTGACGGAGGTTATAGATCCCGAGCCGCAGGAAATGATATTCAGAACCGATTCCATCCCTACGGTGATCCAGGTAATCAGGAGCGAGGAAAGTAGAAGTATAGACTTCAAGTGTGCCGTGGCATACTCGGAGACCAACGCGGATATACAGGAGGAACATTTCGGTGTGCACGTTGATAACCTTGGCAGGATAATCTATGGCCTTGAACTTCTTGAGGCAGGTGGCTCGCGTGGCAGG
Organism: Thermococcus sp.; assembly: GCF_026988555.1. Taxonomy (NCBI): domain Archaea; kingdom Methanobacteriati; phylum Methanobacteriota; class Thermococci; order Thermococcales; family Thermococcaceae; genus Thermococcus; species Thermococcus sp. The sequence goes on from NZ_JALSLB010000058.1 coordinate 9,183, forward strand.
TACAGCATTGACAACGTGTCCTCTGTTATCGCTGATCTGGTTCATGACAGTTCCAAAATGCTGAATACCGTAATATCGAAGTATCAGAAGCGGCTTCTTGAGCTTATCTACTTCAACGAACCCCTACATCGTGACAAGTTCTTTTTGGTCTTTGCGGAGGGGATGGAGCCGAACATGGATGATGACTCACTGATGCAGTTTTTACAGGGAGTTCTTGAACTCAAACAGGTGTTATCTTCGATTAAAACGGTAAAGACCCTTGAAGATGGGACTCTTATGATACTCGGGGCCCAGGGTGTAATAGCCGTGGGTGAAAATGCGTTTGAATACGAACAGGTTCTGCTCACGTACGCGTTCATGAAGAGCATAGAGAACAGCCTAGAAAACGCCCTTGCAAGGCTCTGGCGTTCGTGGGATATGTCGGAGGAGCTCAAGGACAGTGTGTTCTCCAAGGAGGGTACAAACTCACTTAGGGAAATAAACAGACGAATAAGCGAGCTTCAGAGTGACGTCTCAATAGTCACCTCAGTTTTCAGGTACATAAAGGATACTTTGAGTTCACTCAGTAGTGTGATATTGGAGCTTCGGGGGGATTCAGTGTACGATCTTCTTGGGATAGACGGGAGACTGGAGATCCTAAGAAGACGTGTGGAGGATGCTATACCCGTTGCCGAAACACTCTCGAGGGAGGTGGAGATACTGGTCAGCGTTGCGGATACTCTCCTGGACAACTCCATCGTAAAGCTCATGGACGCTGTTGAAGAAAACACGAAGAGATACGTAGCTATTGGAGAGGCCCTTGAGCTGCTTGAGGTGGGTATATTTGGGGTTTATGCGGTTGAGCTTATCCACATAGCGCTTCAGTACAGTGGGATAGAGGAGGACCTGATGAGGTTCAGCTTTCTGGGTCTCTCATTGGCTTTCTGGACGATACTCACCATAGGACTCGGCGGCATAATCTTTGCGTGGTACCTGCTGAAGCTGACCAAGAAGAGGGTAATGGGGGAACACGGAAACTGAAAAGCCATCATACCGGGAAGCGCTATTCAAACACCTTAAAGATCAAAATGGTATTGTTCTCGTTGACAAACCTCGAAAAGTTTTTAAAGCGATGCATCGTTAGGGGCATCGGTGGTGCCTATCGTCCACCGTAACGCCGATTTCGACCCGTGAATTTCACGCGTTCCGCGCTTCTCGGTTATCCTCCACTCCGGCACCACCGGCGTTGCTAAGATTTTTAAGCCGCCCTTCTGAGGGTAACCCATCTTCAAAAAACCGAAAGGGTGATGCCCATGCTTCCCAAGACCTACGAGCCCGAGAAAATTGAACCGAAATGGCAGAAGTTCTGGCTTGATGAGAAAATCTACAAGTACGAGCTCGACGAGAAGAGGCCGAGCTACGCTATAGACACACCTCCCCCGTTCACGAGCGGAACGCTCCACCTCGGTCATGTTTTGAGCCACACCTGGATCGACATCATAGCGCGCTACAAGAGGATGACCGGCTACAACGTGCTCTTCCCTCAGGGCTTCGACAACCACGGCCTCCCGACCGAGCTCAAGGTGGAGAAGGAGTTCGGGATAAGTAAGGATCAGCCTGAGAAGTTCCTCCAGAAGTGCGTCGAGTGGACCTGGCAGGCCATCGAGGCGATGAGAAACCAGTTCATCAGGATAGGTTATTCCGCCGACTGGGGCCTGGAGTACCACACGATGGACGACTGGTACAGGGCTGCCGTTCAGAAGTCCCTCCTTGAGTTCTACGAGAAGGGCATGCTCTACCGCGACAAGCACCCTGTCTACTGGTGCCCGCGCTGCAGGACGAGCCTTGCCAAGGCCGAAGTCGGCTACGTCGAGGAGGACGGCTACCTCTACTACATCAAACTCCCCTTAGCTGACGGCTCCGGCCACGTCCCCATAGCCACCACAAGGCCCGAGCTGATGCCGGCTTGTGTCGCTGTGTTCGTTCACCCGGACGACGAGCGCTACAAAGACGTGGTAGGTAAGAAGGTAAAGCTCTCGATATTTGAGAGGGAAGTGCCGGTCATAGCCGATGAGGACGTTGACCCAGAATTCGGAACAGGTGCGGTCTACAACTGTACCTACGGTGACGAGCAGGACGTCGTCTGGCAGAAGCGCTACAACCTGCCGGTTATCATCGCCATCAACGAGGACGGCACGATGAACGAAAACGCCGGGCCCTACGCCGGCCTCAAGGCGGAAGAGGTGCGCGAGAGAATAGCGGAAGACCTCGAAAAGATGGGACTGCTCTACGACAGGAAGAAGGTCCACCACCGCGTGCTGAGGCACACCGAGAGGAGCTCCTGTATGGCGCCCATCGAGCTGCTCCCCAAGACCCAGTGGTTCATCAGGGTGAAGGACTTCACGGACGAGATAGTGAAGGTCGCGGAGGAGATCAACTGGTACCCCGAGGACATGTTCTTGAGGCTTAAGGACTGGGCCGAGAGCATGGACTGGGACTGGGTCATCAGCAGACAGAGGGTCTTTGGAACGACGCTCCCGTTCTGGGTCTGCAAGAACGGCCACGTGGTTCCGGCGAGGGAAGAAGACCTTCCGGTTGACCCGCGCTTTGATAAACCTCCGGTCGAGAAGTGCCCGGTCTGCGGTGCAGAGCTTGAGCCCGTAACTGACGTCCTCGACTGCTGGATTGACTCAAGCATAACCCCGCTCATCATAACCCGGTGGCACGAGGCCATGAAGGGCGACGAAGAGGCCAAGCGCTGGTTCGAGCACAACTTCCCAACGGCTCTAAGGCCGCAGGGAACGGACATCATAAGGACGTGGGCCTTCTACACAATATTCAGAACCCACGTGCTCACCGGCGAGAAACCTTGGAATGACGTCCTCATCAACGGAATGGTCGCCGGCCCGGACGGCAGGAAGATGAGCAAGAGCTACGGCAACGTCGTTGCACCGGACGAGGTCATACCGAAGTACGGCGCCGATGCGCTCCGCCTCTGGACCGCCCTCGCTCCGCCCGGAGAGGACCACCCGTTCAAGTGGGAGACCGTCGACTACAACTACAGGTTTTTGCAGAAGGTCTGGAACATCTACCGCTTCGCCGAGCGTCATCTGGTAGATTTTGACCCGAGCAGCGCTCCGGAGGAGCTTGAGCCGATCGACCGCTGGATACTCAGCAGACTTCACAGGCTGATAAAGTTCGCCACCGAGGAGATGGAGCGCTACCGCTTCAACCTGCTCACCAGAGAGCTGATGACCTTCGTCTGGCACGAGGTCGCTGATGACTACATCGAGATGATCAAGTACCGCCTCTACGGCGACGACGAGGAGAGCAAGCTGAAGGCGAAAGCGGCACTCTACGAGCTGCTCTACAACGTGATGCTCCTCCTCGCACCGTTAGCCCCGCACATAACCGAGGAGCTCTACCAGGAGATGTTCAAGAGGCACGTTGGTGCCAAGAGCGTGCACCTCCTTGAGTGGCCGAAGTACAACGAGGGCAGGATAAGCGAGGAGGCTGAGAGGCTCGGGGAGCTCGCCCGCGAGATAGTCGGTGTCATGAGGCGCTACAAGAACAGCCACGGCCTGGCTCTCAACGCCAAGCTCAAGCACGTGGCCATCTACGCCACCGAGGGCTATGAGGCCCTGAAGGCCATTGAGAAGGACATCGCAGGAACCATGAACATCGAGAGGCTGGAAATAATCCAGGGCGAGCCGGAACTTGAGGAGCGCATCATTGAGATAAAGCCCAACTTCAGGACTGTTGGACCGAGATACGGCAAGCTCGTGCCAAAGATCACCTCCTACCTCAAGGAGAACGCGGAAGCAGTTGCCAAGGCACTCAAGGAGACCGGAAAGGTTGAGTTTGAGGTTGAAGGCCAGACGGTCGAGCTGAGCAAGGATGACATCGTGCTCAGGAAGGCCGTGTTCAGCGAGGGCGAAGAGGTCGAGACGGCAGTCGTTTGGGATGCCGTTGTGGTGTTCTTCTGAGTTAACCTTTTACACCCCTACTCCATTTTCTTCTGGGTGGTGAAGTTGGGGGAGGATGAACTCAGAAAGAGAATCGAGGAGATGGAAGCACTGCTTGAACTGATGGGCAGAAAGTACGCGGAGATGAAACGGGACAGAGAAGTCCTTAGGAGGGCAATATCAGAACTCAAAGGGGAGAACGCCAAATTAAAGGGTGAGGCCGATGGAAGAGCTTAGAAAGAGGCTCCTGGAACTCTCCAAACAGGAAGCATCGCTCAACTTTAAGATGTACGAGCTTTTTGAAGAAAATCGGGTTCTGGCCATAAAACTAGCCGGTTACATCGCAGAAAACCGGCTCCTCGGTGGCAACTGGGACAGTGAAGAGGTCAAGAGCGTTATGGATCGATACCTCATCGGGAAAACGGACAGGGGTGGGGAACCGCCGGAATGATTTCAATGAAGAACATCTCTGTTCACAAAACGTTTAAAAAGCATTGACGTTACCAACCCGCGGGCAAAATTCCGGGCGAAGGCGTCCGCCCTAATCGCCCCCCCGGGGCTAATGACGCCTGTTCTCCAATCCAGGAGGTGACGCCATTGAACCCGGAAGGAAGGATGATAATAGGTGCAGTCCAGGTTATAGTAGTGCTCATGCTCTCTCCCCTGATGGTGGGGATACTGAAGAAAATCGAGGCAAGAATAGAGTCGAGGAAAGGAATAAGCATATTCCAGCCCTACTACGATTTAGCCAAATTCTTTAGAAAGGAGACTCTCATTCCTGAAGGCGTTGGGCCTTTCTTTATCATGGCTCCATTCATAGCGTTCGGGGCCATGCTGACCCTTCCCTGGATGCTTCCCATAGTCGGCAACTTTCCGAGCTGGCTTGCGCCGACGGTTGACTTCTTTGGCGGAACGTTCATCTTCGGCCTGGCCGCGATGGTATCAATCCTTGCGACCGAGAGAACAGGAAGCTACTACACGGGTATAGGGTCAACGAGGGCGATTAACTTTGGCGCCTTTGCCGAGCCCGTCCTGATAATGGTATTCTTCGGTGTTGCAATCCTAACGGGGACCAACAACCCGTTCCTTATGAACCACAGGGTAACCGCTGGGAGCTGGTACCTGTCACCAACCCACGTACTCATCACGGCGGCCTTCTTTATGCTCCTGCTCTTTGACACCGGGAAACTGCCCATCGAATTCCACGGGAGCAACGAACTCGGAATGCTCGACCAGGGAAAGGGCCTCGAGTACACCGGCCCGCTCTACGCCATCAACTCGTGGGCAGGCTACATGAATTCCTTCATACTGATGGCGGTCTTCCTCAACGTCTTCGCCGTCCCCTGGGGGCTGGCAACGAGCGCGGGTCTGGTCGAGGTCGTCAAGGGGATAGTGGCCCTCTTTGTCAAGATGCTCGGCCTTATACTGGCTTTCGTTGTCGTTGAGGAGACCCTGGCGAAGATAAGGCTCTTCCGCATAATCGACTATCTCTCGGCGAGCTTCCTCCTTGCCATAATGGGGGTCATCAGCTTCCTTCTTGGGGGTGTGGTTCCATGATGAACATCGTAACGGAAGTGACCAGTCTCATCGGTGTCACTGTACTGCTTGTAGCGTTCCTCCTGCTGACTGAGTCCTACATGCACTCCCTTATTGACCTGATTGCCTTTCAATCCATCCTCATCGGGGTCATCATTGGTCTCGTGGGCTGGCAGGAGAGGATAGCGGAGCTCATGATCCTTGCCGGGATAACCATCGTCTTCCGGGCGCTCATAATCCCGTGGATTCTTCAGCGGGACATCAGAAACGAGAGGATATGGCGCAACAGGGAGATAAAGACGACCCACCATGCAATAGTCGTTGGTTTGACTGTCGCGGTCCTGGCGTATTTCCTCTACGTGCCGGTCTACAAGGTAACGGGCGACTGGGATGGGGTAATCCCTTTTGTTCTGCTCTTCCTCAGCATGCTGATTATAGTAGCGAGAAGGAACGCACTGGCCCAGGTCATAGGCTACGTCAGTGAGGAGAACGCCCTGCTGTACCTGGCGGTCATGCTGACTCCGATGCCCATGATACTGGAGTTTGGTATCCTGCTTGACATGATCGCCTTCGTTCTCTTGGCAGTCGTTCTGGGTGCGGAGAAACGTTACGGCCCTGTGGAAGTTGAGGAGCTGGTGGGGTGATACCATGGATGCGGTGTTCTATCTCTTGCTACTCCCCCTCATAGCGGTGTTCGTTTCAATTCCCTCTGAGAGATTGGGGAGGCTTCTAACCCCTGCACTTGCCTTTGCAACCGCTGCACTGGCTGCTTCTATGCTGTGGGGCGGCTACACCACATCGACCCACAGCTTCTACGTCGATGAGTACTCGCTAGTCACGGCCAACATCATTGCGTGGGTCTACCTCTTCGCCTCGCTCGCCTCGCTCTACTACACGGAGCGCGTTGAGAGGCCGTTCTTTAACCTCCGCTACTACTGGAGCTTGCTCTCGCTCTTCGCCCTCAGCATGCTCTTCACTGCGGTGGTAGCGAACCTTGGCTGGATGTGGATCGGGCTTGAGGCAACCACTATAGTCAGCGCCCTCCTCGTAATAACCGACGGTAAGAGGCGGAACGTTGAGGGTGCGTGGCGCTACATGATAATCGCCTCCGCGGGACTTGGAATAGCCTTTCTGTCGGTCGTCCTTGCCTACAGCTCCGCCGGAACGCTCGACGTGAGGCAGCTGACCTTCACCTCAAAAGAGGGTATCCTCGTGTCCCTCCTTGCACTGATCGGCTTCGGCACAAAGGTCGGCCTGTTCCCCATGCACAGCTGGTTGCCAGACGCCCACGGGAGTGCACCGTCCCCCGTCAGCGCAATGCTCTCCGGAACGCTCCTTCCTACAGCTTTGCTGGTTTACTATAGAATTTTCAGCGCGGCAGGAATTAACGATGCTCCCGCTAGGGTAACACTCCTTGTTGGGCTCTCGACCATCATCGTTGCCTCAATCCTCATGGCCTCACAGCGCTTCGTGAAGAGGCTTCTGGCCTACTCCAGCATGGATATGATGGGCGTCGCGACCACGGGGATTGCACTGAGCTACTACCATCCGGCACTGCTTAAGCTTGTCTTTCTCCTCATAGCCGTCCACGCCTTTTCAAAGGGCGCACTCTTCATCTCAACGGGGAGCATTGTGAGGGCCTATGGAAGCCATGAAATCGGGGAAATAACCGGCCTGCTGAACTCCACCAAACTTACCGGGTATTCCTTTGTTCTTTCGGCACTTTCCGTAACCGGCACGCCTCCGTTTGGAACGTTCATGGCCGAGCTGGGGATCGTCGGTGTTGCCCTTTCGAGAAGTTACTGGTGGGGGCTCCTCATCGGAACCGGCCTGCTGCTGTCGTTTCTGGCCTTGAACTGGCATGCCGCAAGGATGGCGTTTGGGGGGGCTGAGAAAGTGGAGATCCCGTTGGGAGAGGAGGCAATACCCTTTGCGATGACCCTCGTGGCCCTTGGGATAAGCCTCTACGCATGGTATATCACCATCACAGGGGGTCTGATAATATGAAGGTACTCTCAGCCGTTTTCAGGAGGGACGGAAGGTACCTGACGGTGTGGGTTGAATATGAAACCGGAAAAGCTGAGGTAATCCCCACGGATTCACTTCCCGACAGGAAAATCGCCCCGGCCCTCATCGGTGAGACGGCATCTTACGTAAGAATACCGGCGGGAACGAACGCAGTTCCGTTGACGTACGGACCAGCTGCGGGCGGTCTCGGTCAGGCCGGGGCCTTTGAGTTGCTCACATATGGAGAGAGAATAGTCGCCATAAGGCCTGTCTACGGCTACAAGAGGCGCGGGATTGAGGAGGAGATGCTCAACCGCCCGGTTGGGGAGTCCCTCGTGGTTCTTGAGAGGGCAGCAGGGAACTTCGCAATGGCCTACACCTACGCTTTCCTCCGCGCCTTGGAGGAAAACCCCGATGAAAAGGTTTGGGGGGTTAGGAAGGTTCTCCTTGAGCTGGAGAGGCTTTATAACCACTTCAACGTCATCCACAAACTGGCTGGGGCGGCATCACAGAAAGTCGCCACCATGCACTTCCACGCTCTGGAAGAGGATGTGCTGAGGGTTTTCTCAAGGCTCGTCGGTCACCGCTACGGATTTGGTGCTAACGGACCCGGTGAGGTCAGAATACTCGACCGGAACGTGATTGAAAGGGTCAATGACATCAAACGGGAGTTCCTTGGCCTTCAGGAGGAACTCCTCGAGAGCAAGATATTCATCGACCGTCTTCACAACACATGCAGGCTCACCAGGGAAGACGTCATCGAGCTCGACGCCGTTGGAATAGCCGCGAGGGGTTCTGGGGTCCCGAGGGATGTTAGGGCCTTCGATCGGTTCTACTCCTATGAGCCGATTACTTGCCGTGAAGGGGATGCCCTCGCGAGGATGATGGTCCGCATGGAGGAGATAGAGAAGTCCTTTGAGATAATTGAGTCCGTTGACGTGAGGTCTGTGAAGTCCGATCCATCGGTTAAAGATGGCCTGAACCTTGGTCTTTCGGAGGCCGCACACGGCGACGTTCTCACGCTGGTGGAAGCTGAAGGTGGAAAGGTGAGATGGATTGGGCTCAGGGGGGCGTCGCGCATCAACTACATCGCCTTCGCAAGGGGCATAACCGGAAACATTTTTACGGACTTTCCTTTTGGCCTTGAGAGCTTCGGTTTGAACTTCGCCGACGCGGATCTCTGGCAGGGGGGTGAGGATTGATGTGGATACTCAGGGGGCTTAGAAAGGGCGTGATGACAAGTGGGTACCCCGGGAAGGTCAGTGACGATGAGCTGGCACCGGATTTTCCTCTTAAGGAACCGGAGGAGTGTCCCTTTGGGGCTTTGGAGAACGGGAAGTTCGACATCAAGAGATGCCTGAACTGCCGCCTCTGCAACGCCCCCTTGGGCAGGAAGCTTGACGTTGATGAGATACTGAACCCGATGAACTTCAAGAATTCCCTCCATGTTTTCTTCCTTGACGTCGGGACATGCCATGCATGCAACCGTGAGGTGGCCCAGCTGAGCAGTCCCTACTACGACGTTCACAGGCTGGGGATATTCTTTACACCAACACCAAAGCACGCGGATGTTCTCCTTGTCGCGGGCTGTCCAACGGATGACATGATCCCGGTTCTACGGGAGGCCTACGAACTGATGCCGGAGCCGAAACGCGTCCTTGCTCTTGGAGCGTGTGCAAATGGGAGTCTCTGCGGGAGAGACACAGGGGAGTTCGTCCCGGTTGATGGGTACGTGGCCGGCTGTCCACCCGCGCCGGTTCAGATAATACGGGCACTCCTTAAGATCTCAGGGAGGGATGTGGAATGAACCCTTACTACCTCATAACCATTGGTTTCGTGCTTTCTTCCCTCATTGCAGTGGGCTCACGCAGGGCCTCGTACTGGCTGAGCGCCGTCCTTTCAGCAACGCTGCTTGGACTTCTAGTGTTTCAGCCTGGCTCTCTCGATGAAACGGCACGTTACTTCATGCTGATTTCGTCAATAGTCTGGCTGGCGGCTTCTCTATTCAGCGTGAGCTACGACGACCACTACCCGAGGCTCCTCGCCGGAGCGTTCTCGATGACGATGGCGGGGATGATGGTCATCCTGCTTGCGAAGGGAGCGGTTGGTTTCCTGATAGGTTGGGAAGTCATGACCGTGGCGAGCTACCTCGGGATAACCGCGAAGGATAGGGAGGGTAAAGGTGCCTACAAGTTCCTTGCCTTCGGCGAGCTGAGCGCCCTTTTAATTCTGGCGGGCTTCGGTCTGCTCTCGATGGGGAGCGGCTCAACGAGTTTCTCCGCGTGGAAACCCTCACAGGTTTGGGACGTGGCCTTTTTCCTCGCGGCCCTTGGATTCGCCGTGAAGATGGCGGTATTTCCGTTTCACGTCTGGCTCCCAGACGCCCACGGTAACGCGCCGGCCAACCTCTCGGCCCAGCTAAGTGCAGTGCTCACCCTCATGGGGCTCTACGGGATCGTTAAGCTTCTCCTCATCGGGAGGCCTGCCGACTGGATCGGTGCGTTCTTCCTTCTCTTTGGAGGGATAACCGCTGTACTCGGTGCCGCGTACGCGGCCGGAACGGAGCACGTCAAGAGACTCCCGGGTTACAGCACGGTGGAGAACGATGGCATACTACTCGCCCTCTTCGGCGGAACCGTGGTGGCCCTCAACCACGGCGTAATGGACCTGGCCTCGTTCACTTTCCTATCCCTGCTGTTCTTCGCCTTCGCACACAGCGTTGCAAAAGGACTGCTCTTTCTCATAGCAGGAAGGCTTGAGAACGGCACCGGACGCTTCCCCGAGGTCGTCCGTGGAAGACTCACCACGGTTGGCGTTGTAGCGGGCTATGCCTCCGCCCTCAGTCTTGCGGGAATCCCACCATTCCCCGGGTTCCTTGGGGAGTGGCTCGGCATAGAGAGCCTCCTGCAGAGCTTTAAAATACCTGATCCCGGGTTCAAGGTACTTATGATGCTCGTCGGATCCCTTGCGGCCCTGACGGCCGGGATAGCGGGCGTTGCCATGAGCAAGATGGTAACCCACGGCGCTCAGAGAGCAGGTGAAAAGAAAGGTCATCCCGTTGAGGACGCCGGCTACGCCTTCTTAACCCTGGTTCTCTTCACGGTCGGGATATTTCCGGGCCTCATTTTCCGTCTCATCAACGTGCCGATGACTGCCCTGACAGGGGAGAAGGCGACGAGTTTTCTGGGAGGTGCACTGGGCATACGGAACGGCTTCCTCGTGGTTGCCAAAGGATTCGGGGGGATCTCACCGACGTACCTTGCCACACTAGTCTTCCTCTTCGCCCTCGCTGGTTACATCACCGTCAGGGTCTTCAGGGGCCGGAACATCAGACGCGTCAGGGCCTGGAGTGGTGGCCTGAGCAACCCCGAGTACCCGCCGATAGCACACTCGGCAATACTCCTCATCACGGAAAGCTGGCTCTACGGGACGAAGGAAGAAAACGGAAAACTTCACTGGCGTGAGAAGGTCAACCAGGCCTACAACTGGATGAGCAGGGGCTATCTGAGCTTCTCCGAATGGTTCAGGCACAGCCTTATGAAGGGCTCTGACAGTGTTTACGTCGCCTACATACTGCTTGCGGTTATGGTGGGGTTGCTTTACCTTCTCCACGCCCTCTGATGTTTTACTTTTTTGGCGGCTGTGCTCAGCAGTTGTAGCAGAGCATGGCCGCTTTCTTGAGGAGTATCACCCGATAGACCTTCCCGTGCATGATCCGTGGGCTGGATATTTTGTTTAGGTGATGGATTCTCCTCTGCTCAAGGGCTATCAGGTTCAGTTCACGGAGAACCTTTGTGAAGTCCTCGGGGCGAATCTTGAGCCAGCCTGAGTAGTAGTCGAAGAGCTCCTTCTCCACGACGCGGTAAAGCTTTCCGTCTACCCTATAACGTATTGCATGCTTTGGCAGTTCCTTTCTCAGGCGCCAGCGGGCGTGTCGAGGTTCCTGAAACTCGTAAACCGCCTCGTCCATGGGCTTCCCTTCCACCATCATGGTCAGGACTATTCCGAGGATGCGGTTTATTCTGTCAGGAACACCGATGACGTCTCCTTTCAGAGTGATCTTTCTCCTGTGAACCTGTATCCCTGCCCCCTCCATCTCCTCGGCGATCTTGGGGGTGGTCTTCCTCTTTGTTCCACCTGTGTCAACGATACCCCCGATTATGAAGGCTTTGGCATTAAAATCTTCCCTGCTCAGAACCTTCTCGGCCCAGGGATCTAGGAGGATCGCTTCGTTTATGCCGTTCTCTTTCAGGAACTCAGCGGTTGGTCCCTCGTGAACGGTTATTCTCTCCAGAGGTCCATGGAACATCCGCCTGAACTCATCGTTGGCCCAGGTAACGGTCAGTTCCCTTCCAGTGAGGTACCTCCTGAGAACGGAGTAACTCTGGTTTACCTGAAGGCAGAGCCGGCCCTTCTCCCTCTGACTGTGCCTGTCCCAGTGATAGAGGTCGATTATGAAGTAGGGCCACTCTGGGAGCTTTGAGAGGAGTCCCTCGGGGCTCAGAACCATCTCGAATTTATCCTTCATGCATAAAGGGGCATATGCGTAGTATGAGCCTTCAACCCGATTTCCTTCCAGGTCCCACGCCACGAGGGTCCTCTCCGGGACGCGGAATACCGCTCCCTTGCCGTTGATGATCTCAAGGGCCATCTCCTGCAGCTTATCCATCGGTTTTCGAAATCTCTTCGAAAGTGCCCCAAGGCTCTCTACACCCATATCTCTCAGTGCTTCCCTGAAAACATCCCTGAGTGTCTTCATGGCCATCGGTTGTGGGTCGAGAGGGGGTTAAAAGGTTTTCGAGGGAGAGGGAAAAATTAAATACTCAAAAGTGTACATGAGACCGTCACTGGGCGACTTATCGGGGGCGAACTCATGAACAGAGGGCTGCTCTATGCCATGTTCCCTATCATTTTGACCGTGGCTTTTGTGGGTAGCTTGGAGTCTATTCCAGGTCCTCCGTACGGAGGCGATCTGTATTTCCACAACGGCATTGCCGAGGCAATATTTCACGGTACTCCCTTCTTTAGAGACCCAACGAACTACGAAGGCTACGCATTTTACCCCTGGTTCTATCATTTCATCGTTGCACTCCTCGGGCATATTGCTGGAGGGGTAATGCCCGTAACGGTCTATGTGATGCCCGTTTTCATACTTCTGCTGTCTATAATTACGGTGTACTTCCTCGTAGGTGAGCTGACAACAGAAAGCGTGGCTGTGCTGGCTCCCCTGCTCCCCATCTCGCTCCATTTCCCGGATCCTCATCCCCATACCCTCCTGCTGATGGTATTTATCCCTCTCTTCTATTTCGTGCTTGTTCGCTATCTAAAGGCCCCATCGACCAGAAATGGGATTTTTCTGGGGGTCTCCTGGGCCCTTGGGGGCCTAACCCATGTTCTGGGAACTTTTGGGATTGGGGCGGTGATTCTTTCGAACGTGGCTTGGGACGTTGGTAGGGATAGGGACCTGTCTGCGGTGAGGAGATGGATTATTCCGTTCCTTGTTGCCATCCCACCCTTACTCCTCTACTGGGGCCCACTTCTATTTGTCTACCACGCTAGAACCCCAAATCCCTACCAGAGCTTGGTCTGGGCCCATTATACAATCGTCAGCTTCACGGCCGATATGGTAACGTTTTTTGTATCTTATTCCTGGAGGGGGGCACTTTCCCTTCTCGCCCTTGCTGGCCTGTATGCCCTTGTGAAAACCAGACCGTACCCTGCGGTTAGAATCTTTGTATCATCACTCCTGGGTATGTACGTAGAGGGGATCGTGTTTATACTGCTTGGAAACCCCCTGATTGCAAAGAAACTGAGCCTGTATTTCTTCACGCTGGATATTATACTGATCTCCGTAGGGATTACATACCTCCTCTCCAGATTCTCTCAAAAGAAGTCACTGGTCGTAGTGACTGCTATACTCCTGGTGCTCTCCGGGGCCACTGTGGTAGAGTCTGCATCCAACCCATGGGTCCAGATTGGTTTCCATGAGTTCCCCTTCGAAAGCCTTCAGGCATGGCTCCTTGAGAACACAAACGTTAATGATGTCATTCTCAGCAACTACGAGGCCTCTTTCATGCTGTTCTCAATATCTGGCAGAAAAACCGTGCTGTTTAGGAGAACCCATGCATCACCCTTTGTTGACTACGATAAGAGAAGTGCCGATATAATGGTGGCACTGTTGGGGAACAACGGCACAAGAACACTTCAAATCCTGGAAAAATACCATGTAAAGTACATTTATGTGGATAAAAGTACTTCGAGTGATCCCCTCTGGGTTCCGGTTTCATACAAGGGCTACCTTGAGGTCAATGGGGTCCCCTGCCACGTCGAGTGGGTGAGGTACGATCCCGCCGACCCCAGTAGTGTAAAGATCAAAGCATGTGTTGCGCAGTTTAACATCTCCCGGTTGGTCCCATACCTCCAAGAGGTGTTTAGGAGGGGAGATTCTGTACTTTTTAGGGTATGTTATCCCGATGAACGGTGTTGAGTTTTGACTTATCGATCGCTAAGATAAAAATTAAAAATAATGCTACCCAACATAGCCCATCAGGCTCCACAAGTGCTCAGAATCATCAAGAGGGTGTTACAACAATGCGTTCACGCTACAGTGTGGCGGTGATTGTGCTGGCCGTGGTTTATTTCATGTTCTTCACGCAGTATTCGATCCAAAGGACACATGTTTGGTACGAAACTCGCGGTAATTATGGTTTCGACCTGGAGGTCTTTTATTACAGTCTCCTCAACACTATCCATGGGGACGGTTTCTTTTTTAATAATCTGGAATTCAAAATGTTCAATGCCACCAGCCACTTCGGTGTTCACAATTCACCTGTTTTAATACTACTACTTCCGCTGTTTGAGTTGGCCCCTAAAATCGAGACACTGCTGGTTCTTCAGTCTCTTTTTTTAGCGCTTTCAATCGTCATGTATTATCTGTTCGGTTTAAAGGTTATGGGAGATGAAAAAAAGGCGCTGATGCTTGCCGCCGTGTACGCAGTGAATCCGGCATTGCATGGGCTCAATAGATTTGAGTTCCACCCGGTTTCCTTCGCTCCATTATTCATCTTTCTGTTTGCCTACTTATATGAGGCCCGTAAGTTTAGAACAGCCCTTACGTTTGCAGTTTTAACCCTTTCGGTAAAGGAGGACGCGGGGTTGGTTCTACTAGCATTGTCAGCTTTTTACGTGCTACGTTGTGGAGATATGGACGGCCAGGTTGTAAAATTTAACGTTCTGATCAGTGCATTGGCGATTTTTTGGATGTTTATAAGCTTGATATTCGTTATCCCACATTTTGCCCCGGTCTATGGTCAGTTTAGATGGTTCGCTCCCAACGTGCCCGTAAAATTGCTCTCGATGCTGCTTTTGGCGATGATACTATCCTTTGGATTGTTACCTCTTTTAAGACCAAAATACCTGTTGCCCTTCCCGATCCTCCTTACTGAGCATCTCCTATTTGCAAACAAAACTAATCTCTTTATCTTCTGGAATCATTATGAATACATGATCATAACCTATCTTGCCATTGTTACAGTATATGTTGTGAAAGAGAAGAACCTCCCCGCAAGGATCCTACTCTATGCGTTGGCAATAGCAGTTTTGACGTTCTTTATATCCTCGCCCGCGGTTTATGAAGGCTTTCCCCTAGTGTTTGGGATAAGAATACCGTACCGTTTTCTGATTTTATACTGATGCATTTAGAAGAGACCCTGCTATAAAAAGCGTCTTATAGAGTTCTGGTGCCCCGGCCGGGATTTGAACCCGGGGCGCGGGCTCGAAAGGCCCGCATGTTTGACCGGGCTACACCACCGGGGCTCGATATTAGGGAAGGGAGAGCGTTTAAAAATCTTTCGACTCTCAGTCAATACCAACTAGGATGCTCCCCAGTACGATCAGCAGGACTCCCACCCACCTAATAGCCGCTACACTCTCTCTGAGGTAAGCGGCCGCTAGCAAGGTTGTTATTACATATGCGAGGCTCAACAGGGGGTACATTAAGCTTACCTCAAGATAAGAAAGGCTAACAAGCCATAACACCGAGGATGCACCGTACAGTATTAACCCCATGATGGCATTCCTGTTCATTAGAAAGGCTCTTGCCATGGCGAGGTAGGGCCCCTTCTTGATGTTCACTACCGCAAGCTTGAAGAATATAGGGCTTATCCCTGCAAACAATATGGACAGCGCTAAGCTTACGTAAGCAAGTTCTTTCATTACCACCACCATCTTGTGGTGATGGTTCCCTTTGATAAACTTTTTTAATATGACTCCCAGTTTTTCATGATCCCAATGCTCGCCGTTAGAGTCTCCAAGCAAGAGGCCGAAAAAATCCGCAGGAGATTAATCGAACTCGGTGTCCTGTCCAGAGGGTATGCCCCTAAGCGGGAGGGCGAGTTCGTACTCTTTCCCGTCACAGGCTCAGTGGGGGGCTTCGAGCTCGTTGAGGCCGACTTTGAGAGGCTTGAGAGAAGGCCCCACAACTACCGTGAGATAGTTGAGATTCCGGATGAGGTTAGAGGGCTCCTCCCAAGCTCCTTCGACATCATCGGTTGGGTTGCTATAATCGAGCTTCCCGGGGAGTTGATGCCACACGGAAAAGCGATCGGAGAGGCCATCCTCAGGGTTCACCGGCACATAAAGGCCGTCTTCGCCAAGGGGGGCAAGGTTTCTGGAGAATATCGTGTGAGGGAGCTTATTCACCTTGCCGGCGAGAGGAGGACTGAAACCCTCCACCGCGAGAACGGGGTAAGGCTGAAGCTCGACGTTGCTAAGGTTTACTTCTCCCCTCGCCTGGCCACGGAGAGGATGAGGGTTTTCGAGAAAACCCAGCCGGGGGAGGTTATATTTGATATGTTTGCCGGCGTCGGGCCCTATTCGATACTCTTAGCTAAAAAAGCCAAACTGGTCTTCGCCGTTGACTTGAACCCCTGGGCGATTCGCTACCTTGAGGAGAACATCAGGCTCAACAAAACCTCTAACGTGATTCCCATTCTCGGAGACGTGAAGAATGTTGCCGGAAAGCTCGAAGCTGACAGAGTGATAATGAACCTCCCTAAGTTCGCCGACCGCTTTTTGAGGGAGGCCATGCTGAGCGTTAGGAAAGGTGGTGTAGTCCACTACTACGGCTTCGGCCCTGAAGAGAACCTGTTCTCAGAACACGAGGCGAAGATTAAAGCCATCGCGAAGGAGCTCGGCTTCACCTTTGAGATTCTCGAGCGGAGAAAAGTCCGTCCCTATGCACCGAGGCAGTTCAACATAGCGATTGACTTCAGGGTCCTGAAGTAATGTCATGTGGGTGGAACATGCTTTAAAAAAAGTTGTTTTCCCAATAAGACACCCAAAAAGAGTAGAAAAAGGAAAATCACTTCCCCGCTATTCTCACGTTCTCGAACTTTATGAAGGGTGTTATCATGGTGGTCATGAAGGGCATGACCGTCTGCTCCCTCGTAACTTCGCTCGCCCCTTTCAACAGCTCGTAGACGTTGCCGGCTATGAGGAACACGCTCGCGCCCTTTACCTCGCCGTCCTCGATGAGGAAGGCAGGGTTTGCAGTTACCGCGAAGTTACCGTTGTCGGGGTTGCTTGAGTGCGCACCCTGGAAGCCGTCCACAAGGTAGCCGCGCTTGATCTCGCCTATGATGTCCTCAAGCGCCCGACTTCCCTTCTCGATCACCATGCTGTGGAACCCGATTTTCACACCGCCGCTTCTTGTATCGCGCTTCCCGTTTCCGGTGCTCTCCGTACCGTGTACCCTGGCCCAGTAGTTGTCCCAGACGAAGCCCTTGAATGTCCCGTTCTCTATGAGGACGTTCTTCCTCGTCGGAACACCTTCGCCGTCCGCTATAACGGGTTCAATAGCGAGGGGATGGAACGGGTCGTCGTAGATCGTCAGGACCTCACTCGCTATCCTCTCATCAACCTTGTCAGCCAGTGGGGTCGTCCCTTTAATGAGTCTCTCTCCACTGAACGCTGGGAAGAGGGCGTAGCTCAGCAACCCAGCGATTGCCCATGGGCCGAGTATCACAGGAACCTCCTCGTTCTTGCTGGGGATGACGTTGTATGCCCATTTGACCTTCTGTGCCGCCCTTTCAACGACCCCGTCAACGTCCAGGTTTAGGTCTCTACGGGCATCAAAGTCGAAGATACCGGGGGTTACGACACCTTCTTTTCTGCCGACGAACTCCAGGAAGAAGAACGCTGCCCCACCCTCCTGGGAAACATCCACCCCGTGTGAGTTCAGGATCCTGCTCTCTTCCCAGTCAACACCGCCCTCTCCTCCCGCAACTATGAGGTTCTCGTCCTTCTCGCGTGCGAGTTTTATGCCGCGGACGAGCATTTCGACGAGTCCATCCGGTGAGACCTCTTTGAGTTCATAGTTCGGCTTCGGCCTCTCCCGGTACTTTCCCGGCTCCGGAAGGGAAATCCACTTCTCGTCGGGGCTGTTGAGCTTGGCCATCTTCGCGGCCCTTTCTATAGCCTCCTTTACGCGGTGTTCCTCGTCGCTGTCCACTACGGCAAGGCCGAGACGCTTGTCCTTTATTCCGCGGATTACCGTCACAGCCCCGCTCCTAGTGGAGGCCATTGATATCTCGTTGAGCTCGACGCTCGCACTAACCTCTCTTGAACGGTAAACGGCTATCTCAACCTCATCGAAAAGCTTCTCTGCGTAACGTACGAGGTTCTCCATCTTCATCACCTCAGCCGATCAGTATTCCTCCATCGAACTTCATATGCGGGCCTCCTGAGCTCACGAAGGCCGTCTGTCCCTTTCCGCAGAAGCCGACCTCAAGGCCGAAGTCCTTGCCGACCGCTGAAATCTTCTTGAGAGCCTCAATGGCAACGCCGGTAATCGAGGTGTCCCTTATCGGCTCGGCTATCTCACCGTTCCTGATGACGTAGCCCTCCTGGACGCCGACCTGGAAGGCGCTGTTGAGCTGGGCCTGTCCTCCCCTGAAGTCAACGACGTAGTAGCCGAATTTGATGTCCTCGATGAGCTCCTCGAAGGAGTGGTCGCCTGGTTCAAATACGGTGTTCCTCATCCTGATTATCGGCGGGTAGCGGTAGCTCTCGGCCCTGGCGTGGCCGTTCGGCTCCATGCCCCACTTGTGGGCGTATTCGCGGTTCAGCATTATCTCCTTGAGGATTCCGTTCTCGATGATGTGGATGTCCCTCACAGGAACGCCCTCGTCGTCGTACTTGTCGTTTCCAAAGCCGCCCTCAACGTAGCGCTCGCTCATCGTGACGTACTCAGGGGCAATCTGCTTGCCTATGAGGTCCTTGAAGGGCGAGTTTATCGTTAAGTCTGCCTCTGCAAGGTGGCCCAAAGCCTCGTGTGCTATGATTCCAACGACGATCGGGCCCGCAACGATTGGGAACTCGCCGCGCTTCGGGGCAACGCCCTCAAGCTGGCTGTGCATCTTTCTAAGAACCCTCTCGGTGACTTTCTCGTTGGGCTCTCTATCCGTCATCAGCTCCCAGCCATAGTCCACAGCGCCAATACTGTCCCTCGCCATGGCCAGCTTTCCGTCGGCCTTTCCGGTGACGTAGGTTCCCTGGTAGAGATAGTTGTAATCCCATTCTACCCTTGTGCCCTCGTTAGTGAGGACAGCCTTTTTCCCGCTACCGTCCTCGTAGCGGATCTGGACGCTCTTAACGGCCTCGTCCTCCTTGAGGAACTTCTCAAGTTCCCGTAGGTGGGCGACCTTCTCCTCGATGTCCACTTCCCTCGGCTTGACCTTCATCCTGCTCTTCACGAAGTCCTCAACGGGTCTTATCTCGGCCAGATAAATTTTCTCCTTCTTGGTGGCCGCTGCGGCGTTTGCCAGTTTGTACGCTTCTTCGATTTTCGTTTCCAGGTTGGTGAGGTCACTCGTCGATGAGAAACCCCACGCACCGTTGGCAAGAACTCGTATCGCTATTCCGCGGTTTAACTTCCCGGTAAAGCTCGTGAAAACTCCGTCTTTTAATCCGAGTGTTGTCTTTCTCAAGTCCTCATATCGGAGCTCTATGTAGTCCGCTTTCAGGTTTTCCTCCGCCCATTTAAGGGCCCTTTCAAGTGCCTCCATGGTTACCACCGTTTCTATCTGTTCACTGATGAATCGCACGCCGGGTATAAAAGTCTTTTGAGCCTTTCGATATGGGTCGAAAAGAATCGTGCCAGGAATTACTATTAAAGATAGTGAATTGGATCTAACTGTATCTTTCCGGACTCCTTTTAAACGAAAGTGTTATATAAGATAAGTGAACATAATTCAATGCAAAAACCCGTTGGGGGGGGTCGATGAGGAAGCGTGCACTGCTGGCCGTGATTGTGGTTTTGCTGTTGATCGGAGCCTACGGCGCCTACGTGGTCAGCTACCCCAGGTATCCTGAGGTGAAGGGCTGTGTGAACCCATTTGCGGTTACAAAACCCGTAAGCAGGGTTCAAGAGAACTGGTCTACAGCTCACGTGTTCTTAAAGCTGGTAACGAGTAAGGACTTCTGGAAGCTGGCCAAACCATGGGACGTTGATTACTCTCACGTCAAAATTGTGAAGCACACGATTGAGTACAACGGTGAAAAGATAACCATGCTCGCCATGGGGATTCCGCTGAAGGACAAGAAACACGTGATAGCGCTGTACGAGTTTTCAAAACCAGTACAGGAGGTAAAAGAGAGAGCATTTTTATTTGAGATAGAGGGAACTCGCATAAAAGCTGAATCCTTAAGCACTAACGGATACGTGACGACACTAACTTCATGCTCCCATGAGTGTAGCAGTAGTGATGACTGTGGATTCCTTGAGAGGTGTGAATGGTACCCATGTTCTACGAACTGGGATTGTGCCATCAGGTGCTGTCTAACAGGCGGGAGCGGTCTCTGTACTATCCCCTGTGTTATCTCAAGAACATTATGCATTGCATGTATAGCGGCTGCTTGTCCACTTTGTGTTGATTACTGCTCGGAAAGCGGTACGAAATGTGTTCCAATAACACCAGGTCCATAATGGGGGGTGAGAATATGAAAAGCATGAGATTCCAAACATCTATTTTTATATTCTTTTTGGTGGGGTACTTCTTTTACCTAAAAGGATTCTATCCCTTTGAGATTGCTTTTTTAACGGCTACCATTACGGCAATTTTGGTTTATCTAATCCCTGTGGGGTTAGTAGAATTTGTTAAAAAGAAGAGGCATGACCTTACAAGTGGACTACTCATTGCAACAATCTGGGAATTCAGTCTGGCAATTCTTACGAGAGTACTAATTTCACCACTGTGGAGAAGTTTCCTGCTGGCAGGAGTCGGCGGAGCCCTCACAACAGTCTTCCTTGCGTTTGTGCGAAAAGGGAAGGAAAAACAAAATGAAAATGCCGCGAAACTCCAAATTTAAAACCGGGTGTCCCAAATGCCAGTCTCCGTGAACGTGTGGGTCGGAATCCTCATAGTCCTCGGCATCTCTCTCCTCATCTATTTATACTCCAGAAGACGAATGAGCGCCCCCAGAGCTGGTCTGATAGCAGTTACAACGTATATTCTCCTTGGGCTGACCTTAATAGCCCTCGGCTGGAACATCAGCCCCTGGACAATAATCCTTCCCGGTCTCTTCGTGGCCTTCTTGGACGTCCTCCAGCTCAGACACCACTCTTAGCAACCTTTTTATCCTTATCTCTTAAACCAACAACCATGAAGGCCGAAATCAAAAACCCCATAGACAGAGGCACCTACCGGAAGCTCCCGCTCTTCGAGGGCGAGCTCTCAGAAGGAGGCTACGCCCAGATAGTCGAGGTCAAGCCCGGGCAGACCGTCAGGAAGCACTACCATCTCCACCAGTACGAGCTGTTCTACATAATGGGCGGCGAGGCGAGGCTCGGCATCGGCGGAAGGGAATACCTCGCGAAGCCCGGCGATATCTTTCTGGTAAAGCCAAGAACCGTTCACTGGGTAATCAACGAGAAGGACGAACCCTTCAGGCTCTTCGTGGTGAAGCTGAACTACAGAGGGGACGACTCGATTTGGCTGGAGGGGTGAAGACCAAAAACGACAGAAACAAGAAAACCGGGAAAATCAAAGCTTCCCGGAGAGGAACAGAGATAAGCTGTACTTCAGGAGCTCCTTTTTGTCGTCATCGACAAGCGTTTCGGCCGCTTTCAACAGAACCGGGATGCTCTGATATGGAGTGTAGGCTTCCGGAGCCTGCCTGCCGAGATCGATGAGGGTGTAGACGCCTATCATTGCCGACTTGACCGAGTACTCGACGGTGAAGACGCACTCTCCTGGTATCTCGACGTACTGACCGAGCAGGGCGAGGTTTCCGTAGTTTTCGGGGGCAACCGGAGGCCGGTCACCAGGCTTCCTCGGCATAAAGTGGGCCGTTATGTAGGGCATCATCGCCGTTCTGACGTTGATTACAGTCTCCAGGAGTTCGTCCTTCTCGTCGAGCCAGCCTAGGTGGTAGAGGAGCTCAAGGAATATCTCCTTCCCTGTTGCCTGGCTCATCGGCTTCTTGATGTAGTCGCCGGGCTTATCTACGAAGAGACTGTAGCCCCAGAGGACTGTTATATCCTTCGGCTGGTCCCTGAAGTGGGGCTGTCTGAAGGCCACTATGGACATGAGCCAGGAGGAGTCTTTAAAGGTAACTAGGCCGCCGGTTCCGGTTTTGTTTCCGGTGAACTCCTCCAGCATTTTGAGGAACCGGTCTCCCCTGAAGGTTATCGTGAAAGACTCCCATTTGGTCTTGTCTACCTCCGAGGCGAAGACCTCCGGGTTGCCGAGGGACGGGTCCTTCTCGACGAGCTTTCTCCAGAGCGCCCAGCTGTCGCCCTCACCCCTGTTGAGGACGGGCGGGTGGTCAAGGTCACCGTATGTGGAGTTGTCAACCATGGATCCGAGCGTTATGAAGACAAGATCCCTCGGGCCGACCTCGATGACACCCTCTTTCTGCCCCCTGGTGTAGAGCTTGGTTATGTATTTCTTTCCGTCCCGTTCCTGAATTTCAACGTCAACGACCTTGGTGCCCACGATAAAGTTAACTCCCCTCTCCTGGAGCCACTCCTGAATCGGAAGGATTATCGAGTCGTACTGGTTGTACGGGGTCCTCTTAACGCCTTCTATCCTGTTCATGCCCGGAACGAGGTGCATGAAGCGGAGCATGTAACGTCTCATCTCTGCAACACTGTGCCAGGGCTGAAAGGCGAACATAGTTGCCCAGAAGTACCAGAAGTTCGTTTCGAAGAAGTCCTTCGAGAACCACTGCTCTATGGTTACCCCCGCGAGCTTCTCCTCTGGAGTTAAGATAAGTTCGTTCATCTCGTTGAGGTGTCTCATGGTTAAGCCGTACTTCGAGAAGTCCACTTTTTTGCCCGGCGTTCCGACGAGACGGCACTTGGATGAGCCAACGTACTCCTCGTTGAATTCAACAACCTCGTCGAGTATCGTCTTCTTGGGGTCATCGAGCGAGGGTATCGAGCCGAGAAGGTCCCATGTGGCCTCATAATGCTCCTCGAACATCCTGCCTCCCCTGAGGAGGTAACCCCGCTCCGGATCGCCGGAGCCGTCGAGGCAACCCCCGTTGATTGGGGTCTTTTCAATGATGTAGATGTTTTCCCCGGGCATCCTGGCGTCCCGTATCAGAAAAACAGCGGCGGCGAGAGAAGCTATTCCACCGCCGACCATATAGGCCTTTCTCTCCTTTATATCCGGAATTCTTCTAGGTGTTACGCGTTTGTAATTCAGCATATTGCTCCCTCCGACATGTCGTATACAGACATGATGGTCCTATTCATAGTCCCTCTTTAAAAGATTTCGGGTTGGTCTTCGTTTTGATACCTGCCTAAACGTTTATATTTTTGTTTTCCAAACCTCTCTGGGTGGTTCCCTATGGAAGACCCCTACGCATGGATGGAAAACCTCGAAGATGAGCGGGTTCTCGGGCTCGTTGAGGAGGAGAACAAACGCTTCAGGGAGTTCATTGGGGAGCTGAGTGACGAACTGTTCCCGGAGGTCTGGGAGTACTATTCGATGCCAACCCTCTACGGTGCGAAGCTCACCGAGAAGGGCATCATAGCGATGTACAAGGAGAGGGATAGACAGCTCATCAGGTGGCTCGGTGGAGACCTCATAGTCGACTCCAAGGCCCTTGAGGAGGAGCTCAACGACGAGGTTCTGCTCCAAGGTTTCACAGCCGATGAAAAGGGAAGGTCCCTGGCTTACAGCTTCTCGATAGGTGGGGCAGACGAGGGGATAACGAGAATCGTAGACCTCAAAACCAGGGGGCTCATCGACGAGATTAGGCCCTCGGTCTGGAACGTGACCTTCCTCGGGGACGGCTACTACTTTTCCCGCTTCTACCGGCACGGGGAGACGCCCGATGGGGTTAAGGCCCCAGCGGTGAGGCTCTTCTGGAAGGACGGCAGTGGGGAGAGAATGGTCTTCGGCAAGGGTCTCGGCTCCGGCTACTTCATCTCGCTGAGGAAGAGCACCGACGGAAAGACTGCGATGGTAACGGTGACCTTCGGCTGGAACAGGGCGGAGATATACGTCGGGCCGATTGATGAGCCGGGAATGTGGGAGAAGGCCTATTCGGCGGAGGTTCCGGCGGAGCCGATTGATGTGGTCGACGGAAAGCTCTACGTCCTCACAAGGGAGGGGAAAGGTCTCGGAAAGGTAATAACTGTAGAAGACGGCGAAGTTACCGAGATCATCCCTGAAGGGAAATTCCCGCTGGAATGGGCGGTTATCGTGGACGGTAAAATCCTCGCCGGCAGGCTCGTCCACGCGAGCCACAGGATTGGGGTCTACTCGCTCGATGGGGGGAAGCTTGACGGGATGACCTTCGACCTTCCGGGGAGCGTCTATCCACTCGACACCGATGGGAAGAAAGCTTTACTCCGCTACGAGAGCTTCACGGTTCCGTACAGGCTCTACGGCTTCGATGGAGAGCTCAACCTCATAGAGGGACAGGAGGTTGAAGGGGACTTCAGGGTCGAGGAGGACTTCGCGGTCTCGAAGGACGGGACGAGAGTTCACTACTTCCTCGTTAAGGGAACCAGAGATGAGAAGAAGGCATGGGTCTTCGGCTACGGCGGCTTCAACATAGCCCTGACCCCGAGGTTCTTCCCGCAGGCGATACCCTTCATAAAGCGCGGCGGAACCTTCGCCATGGCCAATCTCCGCGGAGGTTCCGAGTACGGCGAGGAGTGGCACCGCGCCGGAATGAGGGAGAACAAGGGGAACGTCTTCGATGACTTCATAGCGGTTCTGGAGAAGCTCAAAGGCAAGGGTTATAAGGTCGCCGCATGAGGAAGGAGCAACGGCGGGCTTCTGGTTTCTGCCACGCTCACCCAGAGGCCGGACGTGATGGACGCCGCGCTGATAGGGTATCCCGTCATAGACATGCTCCGGTTTCACAGGCTATACATCGGCAGCGTCTGGGTTCCCGAGTACGGCAACCCCGACGACCCGAAGAACAGGGAGTTTCTACTGAGATACAGTCCCTACCACAACGTGAAAAAGCAAAAGCATCCGCCGACGCTCCTCTACACCGGCCTCCACGACGACCGCGTGCATCCGGCACACGCCCTCAAGTTCTTCATAAAGCTGAAGGAAGTCGGTGCCCCCGTCTATCTTCGCGTGGAGACGAAGAGCGGCCACATGGGCGCCTCACCGGAAACGAGGGCAAGGGAATTGGCAGATCTCCTTGCATTCGTCGTTGAAGCACTGTTGTGATGGGCCCCCTTTCGATTTTCCAGCGTTTCAAAGAACCGCGGAGGAAGGGAATACTTTTATAGGCAAACCGTGATTTTAATACGGGGGACCGTATGGAGACGAGGCTTTCAACGGGGATAGAGGGGCTTGACCGGATGTTGAACGGAGGGCTTCTCCCGGGCAGGGCTTATCTGGTGAAAGGTGCCCCTGGGACAGGGAAGACCACGCTCGCGATGCACTTTGCCATGGCCGGGGTGAGCAGGGGAGAGAGCGTTATGTACATAACCCTTGAAGAGTCTGGGGAGACTCTGAGGATTGATATGATGCGGCTTGGATTCAACCTCAACGACCCGCACTTGACCATAATCGATGCAACCCCCATCGGCGATAACTACGTGTTCATGGACACCTTCTTCGATTCCTTTGCTAAGGGCTTTGACAAGATGGTGTCCGCGATAAAGGATGAACTTAGAACCAGGAGGTACACCCGCATAGTGATAGATCCCATAACGATGGTGAAGCTGACGTCGACCGATGAGATTGAGTACAGGCGCCTGTTTCTCTCGTTTCTCAAGTCCATGCACAAACGGGGCATCACCCTCGTTATGACATCGGAAGTTGAGAAGACGGACGTTGAGGAATACCTCGTTAGCGGTATAATCGAGCTCAAAAGCTTCGATTTGGAGGGAGAGCTTGTACGGGGAATAAGAATAACAAAACTGAGGGGAAGCGGTTTTGACACGGCCCTACGCCCTTACGTTATATCCGACGGTGGCATCGTCGTGTTCACCGATAAAATCCTGAAGATCCCCGCCCCATGTAAGACGTGAGATGGTCCGCGGGAATCGTTAAAAATTAAAAACCGTACCATGGTTCATGTTCCGGATGTTGATCCTGATTATACCAGTCCTGTGGGATGCTTACTTTTTCATTAATTACCTAATTAGCCTTTTCAGGAATTACAGAATTAAAGAGTGGGAACCTAGGGTATCCCTCTTGATCCCGGCCTACAACGAGGGCAGAAACATTCTGAAGGCTGTGGAATCCGCCCTAGCTCAGGACTACCCGAACTTTGAGGTGATAGTTATCGATGATGGCAGCGAGGACGGAACCTACGAGAAGGCCGCGTCCGTGCACGACCCGAGGCTCAGGGTTTTCAGAATATCCCACCGCGGCAAGGCTGGGGCCCTGAACTTCGGTCTCTCCAAGGCAACAGGTGATGTAATAGCCACCACCGACGCGGACAGCGTGCTGGAAGAAGGGGCGATACAGGAGCTTGTGTTCCGCTTTTACTCCGATGAGGTTCTTGGGGTGGGTGGACAGGTTCGGGTTCTGGGCGGGGGTTTTCTTGAACGGGCGCAGGATATCGAGCATCTGAGGATAGCGATGTTCAGGCGGGCCAAAGAGCTGGATGATCTAAGCGTTGCTCCAGGGCCAATTTCCGCATTTAGGAGGACCTGTCTGGAGGACATAGGCGGATTTGTTGAAGACGCCGTGGAAGACTATACCACAACCCGGGAACTCAAGAGGAGAGGGAAGGTAGTCTATGCGCCCCGCGCCAGAGTCTGGACACGAATGCCCGGTGGTGTGGAGTTGCTC